>CAXBNB010000138.1:0-8201 GCA_963976505.1 uncultured Reichenbachiellaceae bacterium | reverse complement strand
CTTTTGGTGGGCGCTGAGGGATTCGAACCCCCGGCTCTCCCGATGAAAATCGGGAAGCTCTTCACCAAACTAAGCTAGTCAGTAGTATCAGTATTATCTCGTCCAATAAGTTCATTTATTTTCTTCCTACTTTTCCAACTCTTCACCTGCCTTTCTCGAGCAAAGGCTTCTGATTTTGACGAATATTGCTCGTGGTAGACAAAGCTCCAATCATTCACCTTACCAGTAAATCCTTTATGATGCGTATTGTGTTTTGACAACCTGTTTTCGAGGTTGTTTGTGTGCCCGATGTAAAATCGATCAAGTGACTTGGAATAAATTATATAGAAATAATAGTAGGTCATAAACAAAAAAAGGTCACCATTTCTGATGACCTTTTGGTGGGCGCTGAGGGATTCGAACCCCCGACCCTCTGGGTGTAAACCAGATGCTCTGAACCAACTGAGCTAAGCGCCCTTGAATTGGGAGTGCAAATGTAGTTTTGTTATTTATAAATGCAAATCAATTTTAAAATATTTTTAACTTAAAGCGTGATTTAAATAGTCATTGAATTTTTTTGCCTTTTTATAGGTCGCAATCGCATCTTTATAAAACCCTTCAGATGCCAATTCTTGATCGCTATAGTTCTTCACGACATAAAAGCTTTTGAGTCTCAGGAGCTCAATATTTGGATGATCTTTAGGATACCCTTTGGGAGCAGTTTTTAGCGCATCACCTTTGATATCTCCAAAAGTAGATTTGAAGTCTTCACTTTCAATCAATTGCTTTAATCCATTTGGATTGTAGTCAATTTCTTGTCTAATGGCAGCTAGTTTTTCAGGGGCAGGCATATAAATACCTCCACCAACAAAAGAATTTCCTGGCATGATATGGATGTAATATCCAGTTCCTTCCGTTTTCTTTCCCAAATCCCCCATCAATGCTCCAAAATTTGTTTTATATGGCGTTTTGTCTTTGCTGAATCGGATGTCTCTATTGATCCGAAAAACACATTTTTTAGACTCAACTCCAGCCAGATTCCCATCGAATTGTGCGATATCGTTGATAACGTTATTAACCAATTCCAAAAAATCAGATCGTCTTTCCTGATAGGTTTTTCTATTGGCATCAAACCATTCTCTGGAATTGTTGCTACTTAACTCACTTAAGAATTTCAGAGTGTCTTTTAATTCCATATTTCTTTTATTTCAGTCAATTTTTCCATTGTCATACTTCGCGAACCTTTGACAAGTACGATTGAGTCAGAAATTGGATTTTCTTTAAGAAAAGAAATCAACTCATCAACAACAGAAAAGAAATCTGATCTTTTATCAGTTATTGCTTTTTGATACTCCTCACCAACAAAAAAAGCTTCGGAAATCTCCTTTGATTTCACAAATTCAAAAATTTCAAGATGATTCTTTTTGCTGTATGCGCCAAGTTCTTTCATATCACCCAGCATTGCAATCTTTTTTGTATTTTCAAAAGAAGACAAGTATTCTAAAGCAGCTTTGGTGGAATCTGGATTGGCATTATAAGCATCCAATATGATTGTATTGCTGCCAAACTTCATCACCTGAGAACGGTTGTTGTCCGGAGCATAGCTGTCGATGGCTTCATACCCTTTGCTCATATCCACTTTGAAATATTCACCTATTGCCAAGGCGGCACTGGCATTCATAAAATTATATTTCCCTACCAAATGAGTTTGATGTTCTATTCCATCCTGATCAAAGTATTGTACGAATGGAGATACGTTTTTGAGTGTGCAATTAATGTCAGGAAAAAACAAGGGAGACCTAAAGCGTTTAGACATGTTGTACAATACATCGTCATCTTTATTTACAAATGTTACTCCGGCATTCTTTATCAAATAATCAAACAGTTCACTCTTTGCCCTGATCAGGTTTTCTCTCCCACCAAACTCACCAATATGTGCCGTGCCAATATTTGTGATAATGCCATGAGTAGGTCTAGCTATTTTACAGTATTGAGCGATCTCTCCAAGGTGATTGGCTCCCATTTCCACAATGGCTATATCCAACTTACTATCCATTGACAGCAAGGTCAATGGTACTCCAATATGATTGTTTAGATTGCCGACGGTACTTTGAACCTTAAATGATGTACCAAGTACACGAGTAATTAATTCTTTGGTCGTGGTTTTACCATTTGACCCGGTAATTGCCAATACATGCCCAGTGAAATGATTTCTATGAAATGCCGCCAACTGCTGTAGTGTTTCCAGTACATGATCTACCAGAATAAAGCTGGAGTTGATACTAACTTCAGTGTCGTTCACAACTGCATATTTTGCACCATTGTCAATAGCTTGTTGTGCATATTGATTGCCGTCAAAGTTTGGTCCTTTTAAGGCAAAAAAGAGATCTCCCTCTTTAATTTTTCTTGTATCAATACAAATACCTGAACACTCAAGGTATTTTTTATAAAGAATCTTAATTGAATCTGTCAAAAGAGTAATATTCACGTGATTAGAGTCACAAATATATTATTTTTTCATGCTTAGAATTAAAAAAGATCAATTCACAACAAGGAAAATTCATTTAAAAACAAAACCTCCTTTCTGCACTAGTTGTGGTATCTTTTAAAGTCAAATTCAACCCTGAGAGACCCCTGAGCCAGCCAAGTGATTGTTAAGGTGCAAATTCCAAATTTTCAGTAAAATTATCATCATTGATTGTAGCGAGAAAAACAAGTATCAAATTCACCTCCTGATCTACTAAACCAAATTCAATCAAATTAATTGACAATGTTTTGCTTTTTTTTATACCATTCTGATAATGATTTAACACATCTTTAAGAGACTCAAACCGTCCATCATGCATATACGGAGCAGTGTATTGTAGATTGCGCAAGGTTGGTGTTTTGAATTTACCTAGATCAGCAGAATCCAGCGTAATCCGGTATCTTCCTGCTCTAACATCTTCATTTGCCGTAGGGAAAGTAGCATCAAGTCCATTGTTGTGAAATAAATTATCTGTGAACAATGGAGGTGTATGACAAGAGCGGCATTTCTGGTTGAAAATTTTCTGCCCTTTTAATTCCTCCTCTGAAAATTGACTTTGGCCATTTTGGACTTTGTCATATTTGGAATTGGCTGAAATCAGAGTTCGCTGGAATTGTGCCAAAGCCCTAGCAATGTAGGCAGACGACACCTGATTTATTCCAAATGCTTTTTGGAATCGTTTTTTATATTTAGTGTTTTCATTTAGGTATTTCACTATCTCTTTTAAATCTCCACCCATCTCATCGGAGCTGGTAAGGGCAGCAAATGGAAGTGACTCAAGGTTTTTTACCCCTCCATCCCAGAATAAATAATCCATCCATGCCAGGTTGATCAAGGCTGGTGAGTTTCTTTTAAGCGTATCGCCCGAAACTCCGGATGAGCTAAGTTTTTGCCCATCTGAAAAGGATGAATTTTGCAGATGGCAAGTTGCACAAGATATTTTGCCAGAAGCAGATAAAGCAGGATCATAAAACAACATCTTGCCTAATTCAACTCCCTCCACAGTAAGTGGATTTCTGATTGGAGCATCTTTTGGTTTTGGAAAATGTTTTGGATAATTCAACTCCAATTTAGAAGGTTTATCAACTTTGGAGCACCCAGCTAAAGCCAAAAAAATGAGTATATAATACGTTTTTTCCAAATTACACAGATCCATAAAACAGTATCGGAACATTTGAAGTTAAATTTACCCTAATAAGTATAAAGGGTCGGACAAAAGGCGTTGTTATATTGTATCAAAAGCAACAAGTGAATAGAGTAATTTTACAAATATTGGCAATAGGCTTATGGCTGGTGAGCTGCGGGGGAGACAATAGCAATCAAATAGCAGCACCAACTCCATACGATTTGGATGTGCCCTACTATTTTGGTGAAAATCACGAATTACCAAAAGAGAATCCTTTGACAATTGAAGGTGTGGAACTGGGTAGGATGCTTTTTTATGAAAAGAAGCTATCTAGAGACAACACCATTTCGTGCGGCTCATGCCACCAGCAAGACAAGGCGTTTACCGATGGGCTTTCGGTAAGTGTAGGCATTGATGGTCAGCATTTGACCAAAAGCGCAATGTCTCTGGTGAATTTACCTTGGTCATCTCATTTTTTCTGGGATGGAAGGGCTGAAAGCTTGGAAGGACAGGCTTTGGAACCTATTGAAAATACTTTGGAAATGGATCAATCTTTAGATGAAACAATATCCAAATTATCAAATACTGAGAATTATCCAGATCTATTTTTTAGGGCTTTTGGTAAAAAAATAATCACTGCTGAAAATATTGGGAAAGCACTCGCTCAATTCCAGCGAACTCTAATTTCAGCGAATTCCAAATACGATCAATTTTTAACTGGAAATGCATCGCTAACCGAGCAAGAAAACCTTGGAATGGAATTGTTTTTCACACACCCTGAACCTTCGAGTTCTATCAGAGGAGGCAATTGTGGCGATTGCCATGTAAACATCCTGACATCTGGGGTAAATGATAATTTTGAGGGCTTTAAAAATAATGGTTTAGACGATGACAGTGGTTTGGAAGAAGGATTGGCTACTGTAACTGGATTTCCTTCAGATAAAGGAAAGTTTAAAGTGCCAAGTTTGAGGAATATCGCATTGACAGCACCTTATATGCATGATGGCAGGTTTGCGACTTTAGAAGAAGTACTTGACCATTATAATGAAGGCATTAAAAGAAGTGAAACAATAGACCCGTTGATTTTAGAGGCAAGCAATGAAAGCATTGAGTCAAATGGGGCCATTAAGTTACATTTAACAAATGAAGAAAAAGAGGCCATCATTGCCTTTTTACATACACTTACCGACTATAGTTTTATAACCAATGAAAAGTTTTCAGACCCTTTTTAGTATTGCTATTTTAATGACCACTCTACTAATAGTAAGCGGATGTGGATCAGAGAATGATTTGGATTTCAATGATTCACTGACTTTAGAATTTAAAGCTGTAGCCAATGGGCAACCGCTTGAGTTTAATACAAAAACCTATACAACTGGTTCTGGCGATCTAATTTCAATAGACAGAATGAAATTTTACCTCAGCAACCTTCAACTTATTAATTCGGAAACGGGAGAAGCTTTTGTGGAGCAGGATGGATATCATTTAATAAGCCTAAACGATCAGGAAGAAACATATTCCTTCACCATAGAGAATTTGCGAAGTGATTTTAAGTTTGACAAAGTCAAATTCGCTATTGGAGTAGATGCAGATAAAAATGCTTCCATTGATAATATAGGAGATTTAGATCCTACCAATGATATGGCCTGGAACTGGAATACAGGCTATAAGTTTTTTTTAATGGAAGGTCTTTTCTATCCCGGTGTAGATCAGGAAAACAAAGGGCTTGTATTGCACATAGGTCTGGACAGAAATTTTAAAACGCTAGAGTTTTTAACAGATAACCCTATAGATATTGTAGGTTCGAACACACTTCATTTTACTTTGGATGGCCTAGCTCCATTTAATTTGCCAAATGAAATAGACCTGAACAGTAAGTCAGCTTTCAAGGTAGATGAAGACTCGGATAAAATTGCTGAAAACTACGCCAATGACTTAATCAAGCTTTCCACAATAGCGCAATAATATTTTTTTAAATTTGAATATGGGTCATCGTATTTCGTTGTTTTTATTCCTTATTTTTTTCAATAGCGTATCTGCTTTTTCCCAAATTGATTTTAGCTACAACTCCGACATCAAATTTATTGAAAACAACAAAGAGCTTAAGTTTCCATTAGCCGGAGGACTCAATTCAGCTCAATATGGAACTATAGACCTCAACCTTGACGATATTCCAGATTTAGTCGTTTTTGACCGCTCGTCAGACAAATTACTCACTTTTATTTCCACTGGATCGGAATACGAATATGCCCCTCTATACGAACACCAGTTTCCATCTGATATTCAAAATTGGATGGTACTGGCAGACTACAATTGTGATGGGAAAATGGATCTGTTCACCTATACCAATTTGGGGGTTCGAGTTTTTAAAAACATAAGTACAACCGTTTTAGAATGGGAGCCAGCAGATGATCCCATATTCACACAGGGTTCTTCATCCATGGTCAACCTAAGCGTCAACTCTACGGATATTCCTGCGATCGTAGATCTGGATGGAGATTCAGATTTAGACATTCTTGTTTACAATTTTGCATCTGGCGGGCTAATCGAGCACCATAAAAATATGGCAATTGAAAACAATGGAAATTGCAATACACTTGAATATGTGAGGGTATCTCAACGGTATGGAGACTTTGAAGAATGTACTTGTGATGAATTCGTTTTTTCCGGCGAATCTTGCAACTCCGGCGGCCGAATGTTGCACGCAGGAGGAAAAGCCATATTGGCGTTTGACAATGATAATGATGGAGATTTGGAATTGGTGATCGGACAGGAGAACTGTACGGATCTTGATATTATTGAAAATAAAGGCAACTCATCTGAAGCAGTTTTTGATTCTTTTTCTAATTTCTTTCCAGAAAAAAATGCAACCATCAGTTTTGACCAGTTCCCAGCGCCATTTCTGATTGATGTCAATTTTGACGGGTTGAAGGATATAATTTTATCTCCTAACATCCGATCAAATCCGGAAGGGTTAATTGACAACACCAATTCCAGTTGGCTATACGTCAACATTGGAAGTGTGGAAATTCCAGACTTTCAATTTGACAAAAAGGATTTTTTGCAGGAAGATATGATTGATGTAGGAGACTTTTCATATCCTGTATTCTTCGATATTGATGGAGACCTGGATGAAGACTTGCTGATCGGAAATCAAGGAACAAACAAAGAAGGAGCATATCGTGCTTCTATCCGTCTGTATTCAAAAACTGCTGAAGGGTTTGTATTGACTGATGATGACTTTGCCTCCTTGTCTCAGTTGAATTTCACTTATTTAAATCCATCATTTGTAGATATAAATAAGGATGGAAAATTAGATTTGGTCATTCATGCCTCAGATGAAAATGATGACTCAGGACTTTTTTACCTTTTAAATACTTCTATCAACAGTATTTCCAAGTTTGAAATTGCTCAAATTAAAGCTATTTCTATTTCTGTCGGAACATTTGATGACGCAGAATTGTTTGATGTAAACTCGGATGGCATATTGGATTTACTCTTGGGCAAATCCAACGGAAAGCTTGAATACTATATCAATACTGGAACAAATCTCTCACCAAACTTTACCTTAGAAAATGATGCTTATCTAGGACTAGAATTTAGTGGTACAAACAGTAATCTGAATATTACAGTTGCTGATATTGATGGTGATAATCTTGTGGATCTGATTACCACTGATCGGTCTGGTGCAATGAAAGTATATTTAAATTTCACAAACTCACCGGAAGAACCATTGATCAATCTTTTGAAAACGGAAAGTATTGAAAATACTTCCACCATTCTGGGAAGAATTACACTTCCAGTAGTTGGGAAGATAGATGGTAAAATCATAGTCGCTATTGGAAATATAAGAGGAGGTATAACCCTTTTAGAATCCAATAGCAGCGGTGATGCTGAACCTGATGGATTGCAACTCACAGTATTTCCAAATCCCAGTAAAACAGATAAGGTAGTGAAATTTCATACTACCAACGATCAGGTTCAACTTGAGATTTTCGGAATTTCGGGTAACAGATTATTAGAGCCAGTGACTATTACAAAAAATGAAGTCTTAAACCTAAACTTATCCGGTTATAGAAATGGATTGTACTTTGCCAGAATCAGAAAGAACGAATCAACCAAGACTGTTAAGTTTATTTTGGGAAATGAGAATTCGAATCTTTGACCCAATAGAAGCCAAACATGAGTTTGCAAAAAATCTATTATGAATGGATATAAACGAAGTAGATTGTAACAGAATTGGCAAATAGGTTTGCCTTATAAAAATTGGAGCAGATAATTGATAGACTTTTCATTTATATGTATTTGATGCAATACAAATTGACTGCTCCAAATTGAACTTATTCAAAACATTGAATACTACTTCCAATCAAAGAATATGAATAAAACCAAATTAATTCTTCCAATACTTGTATTAACACTCTTAGGACTATACAGCTGTAAAAACAATTCCAAAGAAAAACAGGAAATTACACAAGTAACTCCAAGTTTTTTAGAAGAACCTCAAGCAGAATTTGAACAACGGATGAAATGGTGGCGCGAGGCTCGTGTTGGAATGTTCATTCACTG
>CAXBNB010000137.1:0-8224 GCA_963976505.1 uncultured Reichenbachiellaceae bacterium | reverse complement strand
CCCTGTCAATAGTCTCTTTGTCGGCATAAGAAGTGGTGAATATTACTGGCATAGGTCTGATTTCCCTTAGCTTTTCGACCAGGGCTATTCCATCAGTTTCTCCATTCAGATTTATGTCCACAAGAATCAAATCAGGCTTAGTAGCTCTGATCACTCTCATAGCCTCTTCCGCATTATCAGCTACACTTATCATGTGATAATCGAGTTGTTCAATAGCCATCTCCAACTTCTCCATGTGCAATGGATCATCCTCAACTACCAATATTCTAATCTTACTCATATATCTATTGCAATCTCAACAAACAGCTTTCAAAATAACACTTTTCGATCAATTTTCACCAGCTGAATACCAATTAATGATATAATACAATATGCCACGAAATAATTAAAACCCGGAAGAAGCAAGGCATCAATGGCCGTGTTTGACCGTGTTGACAAAAACGCTATGAAGATTCCTACGACAAAAACATCTGCCATTGACCACTTCCCAATTGCATATACCAAATTGTAAATTTTGTTCTTTAATTCAGGATTTTTGACCATTAAAACCACCAATATCATGAGCCCTTTGGTAACTGGAACTACAACACTAAATAACAAAATGAGAAATGCTACCAGTTTATTTTTTGTATTGTACAAGGTGTCTATAGTTTGTAGGATGCTCTGTGTTTGCTCATAGAATGTAGTTTTTCCAAGCAGAGGAAGCTCCGGGGCAATTTTGATTTGCAGAATAGGTTCCGTCAGACCGGGATAAAGAAGAATCAATGAAGCAACTGTAAGAATAAAGGCTGCTATGTTTCTGATGTTCATAAATAGTGTTGGGTTATGTTTTAGCGTCCGTAATAGTAATAAATTAAGATTCATTTAACATTAACAAAGAATAAAAAAATGAAAATCATTTAGTTAAACTCGACGAACCGACAAAAAAACAAGCTCAATCGCATCACAATATTTGAATTTCAACTGATAGAGTTAACTATTGTGAAAATTGTTTTATAATTTATTAACTTCATGACTGGTTTAAAATCCAGCTCTACCATAATTCTTTTATTAAAGTTCAAAAATATTATATTCTAATGAAAAAATTTGATTTATGCGTAATAGGTGCAGGTCCCTCAGGGTATGCTGCAGCAATGAGAGCCGTTGATTTCAAGAAGAAAGTTTTGTTGATAGAAAAGGACAAATTGGGTGGTGCAGGAATACATCATGGTGCTCTTACCAGTAAAACATGGTGGGAGCTATCCAGAGAAGCCAACACCCTTAGTCAACTTTCCAACACACTGAATTTAAGCCCTCCAAAACACAATTTTGAAAAACTGAAATGCGAGGTAAGGTTGGCTGCCGACGAAAGAATGTCGTTGCTGGAGCACCATATGTACAACATCAATGTCAGCATGAATGAAGACCTCTTTACTTATATCCAGGGAGAGGCCAAACTCATCAGTGAAAATATAGTATCTATCCACAATGGTATCGACAGTGAAGAAATACAGGCCGATTACATCATATTGGCAACTGGTAGCAGGCCCAGAAAGCTCCCTCATATCCCCATTGATGAAAAAATTATTTTAACCAGTGACGGCATTGACAAACTGACAGAATTCCCAAAAAGCATGGTGATTTTAGGAGCTGGGGTAATTGGCTGTGAATTTGCCACTATTTTTTCAAATTTCAGTCAAACCAAGGTCCATCTAATTGATAAAGGAGACCGTATTCTTCCTTTTGAAGATGAAGATGTAGTCAAGGTAATAGAACAAAACCTAGAGGCCAAGAATGTCCTGATTCACAGGAATTCGCAATTGACAGAAATGAAAGTTGTAAATGACAAAGTACAGTATATTTTAGAATACACCGATGGATCCAAAGAAGTGTTCGTGGTAGATAAAGCTTTGATTTCCGTAGGAAGAATCCCTAATTACGAAAGCCTTTTTGACGACTCTGTTCAAATAGAAATGGACAACAGGGGGATCAAAGACAATTTAACTCAAACTTCATTGCCTAATGTATTTGCTGTAGGAGACATCACTGCAGACATAGCCCTAGTGAATGTAGGAGAACTTGAAGGCAGATATGCTGTAGAACGAATTTTCGGCAAGCCAACTAAACCTCTGATGTATGAGAACATTTCGACCATTATGTTCCTTGCCCCTGAAGTGGCAGGAGTTGGCTTGAATGAAATAAAAGCAAGGGAACTGGGAATAGACTATAAGATAGTCAGCATGGACTATGGTTGTATTTCCAGGGCAATTGCGATGAGAAACACTCAGGGTTTTATTAAAATCCTTGTTTCCAATGATGACGAAATGAAAATATTGGGAATGAGGGTAATAGGAGAACATGCTTCTAGTGCCATAGAAGCTGTTGCACTACTTATTTCAATGGACAAAGGAATTGAAGAACTTACCGAACTCATCCACCCTCATCCATCTATAATCGAAGGAATACAAGAATGCGTGCGAATGCTTTCCAACAAGTCTATATTAAAACCAAGTGTACTGCGCAATACGATGAAATGCAGTTGCTATTCTGACGGGAAATATAGTGACATTAAGTTTTGAGGAATAAAGTAAGGAGGGTTAATCAAGGTTAATCCTCTTCTCTATTTATTTTTATTTGAAAAGTAAAGTATGAGTACTCATCGTTTACTTTATCAAATTTGTAATTAAGCTTTTCACCGGTCTTTCTGGCCAGCTGTATAAGGCCTAGACCCGCTGTTCCTTTGTCAGAAAATTCACCGTTACTCAGGGTGTCCTTATACAAAGTTCTCAAGCCATCTTTGTTGGTAGCGTTGATTTCGTCAATTCTGGCTTTCATACCATTGACTTTCTCCTCTGGGACAAAATTACCTGTGAGTATATTATAGTATTTTTCTTTGGCTATAACCGTAATCAAACCAGACTTGGCATCATGCTCCGATATCTCTTTAAAACTTCCCTTCACTTCGTCCATATGATGGTACAGATTATGAATTGACTCAACAGCAGCACTATAAAACAATTTCTGGATCTTCTTATTTGGTTCTAAAACAGCAATCTTTTTATCGAGTGTTTCAATAACGGAGGTGACCAAATCGAATGTAATGGCTCCCTTATACATCAAAAGGACGTTTTCATTATATATTTTATTATATAAATCAAAACTACCAGAATTCTTTTGGTCATTTATCTCACTTATGTCCTGCTCAACCGGATCGCTCATTCTTAGTAAATGAATTTTATGCTTCTTAAATTAAACACAATGAATAAATTGGAAACTGATATCACTAGATAGTAGAGTGTTACTTTAAATTGTTCTGATAAAACTAAACAATTAAACCATAATTTTCAAAATATATTCCTTTCTGAATTATGCTTGTCCAAATTGTGGATTCGCAGACTTTTTATGATTTAAGGCAGATTACACCATCAGATCATTCAATTACAGCTGAATCACATATGTAGTCTGGAATAATGCCGCTCGATTTTATACGCGCTTTTACATTTTCAGCGATAGTATTTCCGGTCAATACCAAAACTGTATCAATGCCAAATTTATTACCACCAATAATATCGGTAGCCAACGTATCCCCAACCATTAGAATCTTATTCCTCGGAATGTGTTTATCTACAGTTATATGTTCATATGCAAAATTGAACATTTGAGGATCAGGCTTACCAAACCTGATAAATGTTCTTCCCAATATTTTTTCTACCATATTGGCGATACTACCTATGGCTATTGCTACTTCACTACCAGATACAGGATAAGACATATCGGTATTAGCCACTACCACTGGAATATTCCTTTTTCTTAATAAATTGACAATTTTATTGATGTCATGGTTCCAATCAAAACCTTCATCGTCCAAAAACACTAGTGCCGAAATCCCGCTCACATCGTTAATGTCCACATTTGCAATTGAAATGGTCTTAAGCCCCAGTTCTTCAATATAATGAGCGGAATTTTCAGTACCCAGGTATGCTACGGTTCCTTTTTTCACTTTGTACCTTAAGTATTCCCTAGCGAGCATTCCAGATGAAATAATTTTTTGTTCGGTTATAACAGAAAGTCCTTTATCGGTATAACTCTGCGACAATTCTCTTGGACTTCTAGAAGCATCATTGGTGAGTATGTAGAAATCAATATTGTTTTCTTTGAGATAAGAAAATGTATTATTGATGCCATTTATCAATCCACTTGAATTTTTTAGCACCCCAAAGGCATCAAAAAAAACTACATCATACTTTTTTACTACAGATTTAAACTTATGATTTTTCATACGAGCATTTTATGCACTGAACATTGTGTTTTGGCCATTTCATCTGATTTTTACATTAGAAAAGCCTGAAATTAGAAAATATTGAAGCCAGTTGCGGCATCAAATAACGTGCAAAATACCTCAAAATCACTCTACATACAAATGCTTATAACTTTAGTGCTTTTAGCAACTTTTCTGGATCAAAAACTTTGTCTAACGTGGGCAGGTAAAGCTCATACACTTCCCTTTGCAACTTAGTCGCATATATTTCATGAAAAAAGTACCGCCCATCTTTCACGACATAATTCAACAGGAAGAAACGATAGGCTTCTTTTATAAACCGAATTTCGTTCTCAGAAAGAGGGTATTCTTTGTGATAAGCTTGTAAAAAAATGATAAACCTATCTTCCATCAATGGCCCGGCTACATAACTAAACTCCGTTCTGTCACCAATATCAGATACCACACGACTGAAAAAATAAAAATCCATCACCCTGCCACTCATCCTAAACCAGTCATAATCCCAACGAGAAAAAAGTTTTTGACTTGCATTCACTGAAAAATTACCAATATTCCAATCTATGAAAACAGGAATGGCTTCAAATGAATCGCTATTGAGCAATATAGAATTTTCATAAAAAGTTTCTATTTGTTTTTTAGTAGTATCCACGTGCCCCCTGTGTTCGTACTTTCCATCATCTGTATCCAATATATCCTTTAAATGTTCCAGATCAATTTTTAGGGTCTTAGAGTAAGGTGGCAAAACCCCTTTTACCCTAGAACAAGCCTTATGGAATTTTGCTACTTCCTTGCCTAGTTTTGATATTTGGTCTTCTTCCAATCTTTTTGGAAGCATTTTTCTCTTTTTTATAGGATTATAAAACACAACCCAAGCATCCAATGAAGTACTAATGTACCTATAGATATAAACCTCATTGGCCTTAGTAAGTGACCTGGCTAGAACATTTTCAAATGGATGGGAAAGATTGGTGGCCAATGCATTTATGATAGAATGATCTTCTTTGAAGTGTTCAAATTTGCCGAAATAGGACAACTTGGCAATAACAGAATCGCCATCTGCAAGGGTGACTCTAAATACATGGTTAGTCGATACCATGGCGCTAATATCCTCAACGGAACGTATTGGTCTAGACTGGTCATAATCTGCCCATGCTTCTTCCACTATTGAATTAAAATTAATCAGTCTGTGCATAATCTTTTGTTGAAAATTGTATTACCATTTGGGAGGCTAAAAGTACCCAACTTTATGGATAAATATCATTATAGAAATTCATTTATTTCTTAACAAATAGTTATCCATGGCTTACGCACACCAATCATCCAATGTTATAATATGTCAATCGTTTAAAAGGGCATTCTTTCACATCAAAGGTAGATTCCTAATCCTTCTGCCAGAGGCAGCATAAATGGCATTGGCCAATGCAGGAGCTATTGGAGGAACAGGTGGTTCACCAACGCCGGTAGGTTTCTCGTTGCTTTCTATCAAATGAACATAGATATTCTTAGGAATGTCCTTCATCTTCGTCACATAATAGTCATCAAAATTTTGCTGTTGGGCACGTCCATTCCTGAATGTAATTGCTCCTCCTAAAGCAGCACTTAAAGCAAAAACAGCACCTCCTTCGAATTGAGAAACTACACGATCTCTGTTCACCGGAATGCCACAATCTACAGCAAAATGAATTTCCGGAATACCCAATATTTTACCAGCAGCATCTGTTTCAACTTCAACCACACAAGCAACATAAGTCAAGGAGCAGCGATGTGCGTAGAACCCCTGCCCTCTACCTTTTGGAAGTTTCTTACCCCATTTGGATTTAACAGCAACTTCATTGATCACGTGCTTGAACCTGGCTGTATCCCATGGATAGTCCGATAACTCTGTTTTATAATTTTGAAAATCATCACCGAAAACTTCTCTTGTGATATGGCGATCAGGCCCCAAAAGATTCAGTGCATTTTTAACAGGATCAATGCCACGCACCGCTGCAAGTTCATCCATTATCGAGCCAATGGCAAAAGCATGTTGTACATTACTAACTGATCTAAACCATCCTATCCGTACCTTAGCAGGAGCATTTCCTGTCTCAAAACGGATATTCTCAATCTGATACGGAAAGTCAACCAAACCCTTATTCATCTCATTTTTTCCAGGCTGAATGTTCTTGGCATTTGAAGTTCCACCTATTGGCGGAAACATTGATATTTGATTCCAAGCCAATACCTTCTTATGCTCATCCAATCCAATTTTAATTCGTTGTACCGAGCAGGCGTGATAGAAGTCATGTAAAAGATCATCTTCACGAGTCCATAACAGTTTTATTGGGGTATTCGCCTGCTTTGATATGACAGCTGCCTCTACTGTAAAGTCTGGTTTTGATTTTCGACCAAACCCTCCTCCGATTAATGTGACATTTACTCTGACATTATTGACTTCAATCTCAAGTGCACTGGCGACAGCCCTTTGCACCCATTGAGGATTTTGAGTAGGCACCCACAGTTCACATTTATTTGTTTGAGCGTGAGCAACACCACATGGTGGCTCCATCGGCGAATGTGATAAATGCTGTAAAACATAGGTCTGGTCTATTACATTACTGGATTTCGCAAAGGCTTCATTAATATTTCCATTTTCCCTTCTCACAGTCATTTCCCCATCAGTATTCTTGACTAACTCAGAAATGTATTCCTCACTATCATAATCAGAATTGACTCCATAATCCCACTCTACTTCTATCGCATCTCTTCCTTTGAGTGCTGCCCAAGTATTTTCAGCAACCACCACCACTCCTCCCATGGGAATATCAAACTTCGTAGGAAAACCGGGAGAATCAAGGGTGAACACCCGTAACACCCCATTAACCTTAAGGGCTTCAGTCGCATCATAGGATATAATTTTTCCTCCAGCCACCGGACATCTTTTCACCACTGCAATTTTCGCGTATGGCATCTTGGTATCCAGACCGTAAATTGCATTGCCTGTTACTATATCTTTTAAATCTGTAATGGATGTGTCCTTGCCAATTCGAGAGAAGTCTTTACCTGACTTAAGTTTGACAAGACTTTCATCAGGAACAGCAAGTTTTGATGCTGTTTCTACTAGCTCTCCAAAAGTGAGCCTCCGCCCTGATAAACGATGAGTAACGCCATGATTCTCCGCTTTGCATTCTTCCATCTCGACGTTCCAATTCTGAGCTGCAGCCTGTTCCAACATCATTCTTACAGATGCTCCCAATCGCCGCATGGGCATATAAAACATTCTCATTGAATAAGACGCATCCGTATTCTGATCTCCATAAGCCTCCTTATCAGCAAGCGCCTGTTGGATGGTAACGCGATTCCAATCGGCTTCCATTTCATATGCAACAACGGCTGGGAGACTTGTTCTGATGCCCGTACCCATCTCAGAACGATGCGCAATGATCGTCACATCTCCATTAGAATTTATGCTAACAAAAACATTGGGATTGAATACCATATTAGGCTTTTTCTCTTCGGAAAAATAGGAAGAACAGACTATCTGTGTGCCTAGAATTAAACCCGTCGAGCCAATAAGACCTGATTTCAGGAAAGTTCTTCTATCAACTTTTACTATCTGATTTTTTTTCATTTAAAGTAAATGGCGAATATGGAGTCAGTATCTAGTAAAAGTACTACTAATTGTACACCCATTGAAATCCTTCCCTTTGATCAGAATGACAAGGCAAACGTATGTGAGTACATCAATTCTAACCTTGATGTGATGAATTTTGAGAGGATTTTGTATTCAGTTATTAAAGCATAGTAACATAAAGGAGTTTATACCACATTGTATCTACTTATGCCATCATAGGTAAATTCTTAAATCGTTTACCCGAAGCAGCATAAATCGCATTGGCCAATGCAGGAGCTATTGGAGGGACTGGCGGCTCCCCTACTCCTGTTGGTTTTGCATCACTTTTTATGAGATGAACAAAAATATTTTTT
>CAXBNB010000136.1:0-8241 GCA_963976505.1 uncultured Reichenbachiellaceae bacterium | reverse complement strand
TGTAATGTATGGCTTTGGCCACCACCTCTTTACCCGTACCGGTTTCTCCGGTAATCATCACATTTATATTGGTAGTAGTTGCTTTTTCAATCAGTTTGAATACCTTTTTCAACCCGTTGCTTTGTCCTATAAAAGTTGATTGGAAGTCGTATTTTTTCTCAACTTCTTGCTCTAAAGATTCTACCCTTTGCTTGAGTTTTTTACTCTTCCCGAGTTGATTGAGCACATGTATCAGACGGTCACGAATGTCATCTGTTTTGGTGAGGTAATCGTAAGCTCCTTTTTTCAGTAAGCTCACGGCCGTCTCAATGTCTTGTTGTTCGGAAATAATGATTATTTCCACATCTGGATTCGTGGCTTTTATTTTATCAAATAATTCGGATCCCAAATAATCAGGCAGCCTGAAATCGAGTGTAATCAGGTCAGGTTTTTTATTCAGGTCTGCAAGCAAAGCCTCTCCGTTCTCGTAAGTATGCACTTCGTGATCCGGATTGAGGCTTAGTGTATGCGCCAACAATTTTCTATACCATTCGTCATCTTCAACAACGAATATTTTGAATGCCTTCTCGCTCATCTAAACTACTTTTGCTGTAAATATAGCTGAAGGGAGGCAACAAGGGAACGTAATTCTTGATTGATTTTTTCTTGTTGTCCTTTGTTTATTGGATTGCCAGCCCTTGCAGACAACTCATTTTTCTTAAGCAAACTGACCAGGCTTTTGGCTTTGAAATGTCTTGCTGGAGCGATTATTTTATGAATGACATCTGCGGTTTTTTCCCAGTTTTGTTGTTCAATTCCATTATTGAGAAAATCAAGGTTTTGAGTCGTACTAGTTATGAAAGTTTCAACCATTTCATTAACAAATTTTTGATCACCCATTTTCTCCAAAGACTCCAAATTAAATTGAGGTTTACCGTCTGGTTCAGATTTTGAAATTCTTGATTCTTCTGTTAGTTCATTTTCGATCAGTGTCAGTAGTTCTTCAGTATCGAAAGGTTTTCTGAGCACATGATTGATTCCTGATCTTTTGGCAAGACGCATGTCTTGATCAGATACAGTTGCCGTAAGTCCAATGATTGGTATTTCGTAATTTATTTTCTTTTCTACTCTGATTTTTTCTGATATTTCAGGCCCATTCATTTTGGGCATGCGAAAATCCAAAAGTAACATGTCATATTTTTTTTCATTAAGCAATTTGTAGGTTTCTGCTCCATTTTCAGCTTCATCAAAAGTAACTCCCTTCTGGGATAGGATCACTGTCAATAATTTTCTGTTAAAAGCTTCATCGTCTGCTATGAGCATATGGAATCCTGAAATATTATGCTCATGGGTATCATTGCTCCTTTCAGTAGTCTGTTCAGGTTCTGCAAGTTTATATACCAGCTTTACGCTAAATGTAGTTCCAGTGCCAACCTTGCTTTTGAGTGTGATTTTTCCTTTGTGTAGGTTTACCAGTTTTTTGGTAATAGAAAGTCCAAGACCTGTTCCTGTTTGCATATCACTCTTACTGACTTGCTCAAAGTCTTCAAAAATTTTTGCTTGTTTTTCTTTTGGGATCCCAATACCAGTATCGACTACATCTAATTGAATATGATAGGAGTTCTTTTTAGTAATTGATTTAGCATTAATCATTACATTGCCTTGTTCGGTAAATTTGATACTGTTAAAAATCAGGTTGAGTAATATTTGTTTCAGCCTAAAGGGGTCTCCTTTTACATATTCTGGCAAGTTCTGTAAGCTGGTTGTCAATTTTAGTCCTTTTTCCTCTGCCTTATGACTCAAAAGCTGAACCGTTTCTTCAATTACTAAACCTGGATCAAATGTCTTATCTTCTAAGTTTATTTTGCCCGATTGGAGCTTAGTAAAATCAAGAATATCGTTGAGAATATGAATGAGATGATCAGAGGATTTAGCAATGATATTAAGTTGCTCCTGTTGATCTGAGTTAAGGTCGGTTTTCAACAGTAGTTTGGAAAACCCTACAATTGCATTCATTGGCGTTCGGATTTCATGGCTCATGTTTGCCAGGAATTGTTCTTTTTCTTTTGCCAGTTTTATAGCACTCTCCTTTGCAGATTTGAGGAGTTGCTGGTGCTTTCTAGTTCGAGAGACATATATAATTAATATCAACAGTGTCGCCAAAAGAATAACTGGAGCTACAATACTAAAAATTACAATGTACCGATTGGTGATTTTAGCTTGATTTTGGGCAATTGAGGCCAATGCTTTGATCCTTAGAATTTGCCAGGATTCCATCCGAAAGATGAGCGAGGTGAGGTCAGCATCTATATCCCGGTGGTCTTCATACAAACTGACCTCTTTTTTCCTTTTATTATTAATTTGCCTTCTTACTTGATTTACCACCGAATCGATAGACTTTTTAGCTATAGGTTGAGTTGGTGTCGCTATACTTTCTTGAGCCCTTTTTTTGCCAAAAATTTTGTTCAAAAATCCTCTTTTTTTTTCCGGAATATTTTTTTTAACTGTAATACTCGACTGTTTTTGTTCAACCTTTTGTTCCACATCAGCAAAGGTCTCTTCAATCGATTGGTAATCAAGCTTAGCTACTTCAGTAAGTACCCTGCTTTTATCTTGGATCAAAAAGTGAAGCGAATCAGTATAGGACAAAAACAACGAATGACTATTTCTGCTTTTTAGCGTATCTAATAATGAAATAGCCCTTTGAATCCCTGCCTGAAAACTTTTCATGTATTTGGCATCTTCGTTGAGGACGAACCCTTCAAGGGCATTTTCGGCATTTTCCAACTCGGTGGAAATGTCGTTGAGAATGACCAAATCCCCATTGGGTTTCACTTCCTCTTCTAGGGCCACAATGATGTTGTTGAAATTTTGGTATGCAAAATACCCAATGATTGTAGCACCAAGGATTAGGATCAAAAGTGATCCGCTCAATAGATAAGGATATAATGTTCTTCTCAACCCGTTTAACTTAGTGGTATGGTAGAAATATTTATCCATAGATAATAAAAAAGGGGCAAAAGCCCCTTCTTAAATTGTTTAATTTTTATTAATTGATTAAAAGATTTGCTGATATAGTAGTATTGCTGCTCACGCTAATTTTATTGAAAAGAGAGCCATTAATCATTATAGAAGAATTAAGTCTTCCTTCAAACTCCATGTCCTCATCATCATCCTGATTGGTATATTTTGCAACTACTACCTCATAATCTCCTTCCTCCATAAAGGCCAGGGTGTATGATCCATTTGCAGTTACAATAGCCGAGTTGATAGAGCCTTCGTATCTAGTATTTCCATCGGCTGGGGCGTTTTCTTCTGATGCACTAAAAGTACCACTTTCATAAGCATAAACAACTATTCGTTCGGATGCATCAGCAGACTGAGAAACGGTACCTTCAATTTTTCCGGTTTTGTCTTCCGCTACTACACGGGCGGTTGACCTCAACTTGAAAGAACCATCAGCTGTTGCAACTAGTGCCTTTCTCAGATCTATGTCTGCAACCAAATCAGTAGTGGTGTTGGTCGCAATCTCGAATGCTCCTTGGATTCTATATCCAGTGGTGGTACCATTTTCTATTACAAGTTCTTTTGTAGATCCGTCATCTAATTCAATATAAGAATCCGATTCTCCTGAAGTAATGAACCTTAGGTCTGAGTATGATCCTGCATCAAGTTCTCCATCTCCCATGAGGTAAGTTGCCCCATTTTGGTATGCCATGATGTTAAATTTCTTTGGCGTATTAAACGAAACTACTGTTTTGGTCTGGCCATTGGCGGTAGCATGTATTTCACTTACTGATAAATAAACTGCGTTTACGTTTTCTGCATCAACTGCGGCATCAGTTGCTTTTACATTCGCTCTTCCTTTAAATGATGGATCGTCTCCGTCGTTACAGGCGAAAAGCCCAGCCATTAGTACAACTCCTAAAATTTTGATTGACAATTTTAAATTTTTCATAATATTCATTTTATTTTAAGATTTAACAATTTCTATTGTCAACCATTATTACCAATGGCATGCCATCGATGAATCTACCTGTTAAATTATTGATTAACAGACATGTATGAATATTATAAATATGTAATTATTCTCAAATTGAGAATTTTACCTTCAATTTTAGAAAAAGGAAAGAAAATATAAAGCACTAAATAGCCCTAAGAGAAGTAGTGAGCTTACTTACAAATAGCGGTATAATAGAAAAAGAGCAATATGAATTGCTCTTTTTCTAAAATCTTTAGGAAAGGGAAACGACTTTTTGTCGGTCAGTTTAGCTTAGCACCAACTTATAAAATACTCTCAATAATCTTATCTACAGTTACACCTTCGGCCTCTGCTTTAAAATTCCTTACTATTCTATGGCTCAGGACAGATTTGGCTAAAGCCTGCACATCTTCTATATCCGGTGAGTATTTACCGTTGATCAGTGCGTTGCATTTGGCGCCTTTAATGAGGTATTGAGATGCTCTAGGGCCAGCTCCCCATTCCAAATAATTCTTAGCCATCTCAGAGGTTCGTTCTGATGTCGGGCGTGTTTTGTGTACGAGGCTTACTGCATATTCTACAACATTATCGGCCACTGGGACTTTCTTAATCAGCTCTTGAAATTCTATGATTTGTTCTCCTGTCAATACTTGTTTTACCTTTTCACCTGTTTCTCCAGTAGTTTTTTTGATTATTTCTACTTCAGATTCAAATGATGGGTAATCCAGATTGATCATAAACATAAAACGATCAAGCTGAGCCTCTGGAAGAGGGTACGTACCTTCTTGTTCTATTGGATTTTGTGTGGCCAATACAAAGAATGGCTTCTGTAAGGCTCTGTGCTCACCAGCTATAGTTACTGAGTATTCCTGCATAGATTCTAACAGTGCCGCTTGAGTTTTTGGAGGGGTTCGGTTGATCTCATCTGCAAGGATGATATTAGAGAATATCGGGCCTTTTATAAATTTGAAATTTCTGTCTTTATCCAAAGTTTCTGCACCTAGTATATCTGAGGGCATCAAATCTGGTGTAAACTGGATTCTGTTAAAATCTAAATGCAATGCTTCAGCTATTGTTCTGATCAATAATGTTTTAGCCAAACCGGGAACACCCACAAGAAGAGAATGTCCTTCACAGAAAATAGAAGTAAGTAGCAATTGAACCACTTTATCTTGTCCTATTATTACTTTAGATATTTCATCTTTTAGTTTTGAATAAGCCTGTTTTAAGCCATCGGCAGCTTCAACTTCATTGCTAAATGCACTCATAAAATTGGAATTGTTTTAAGGGTCAGTCTTTTAAAATTTCACAATACTCGTATTCTGGTTCAAGGTGTATATACACATCACCTTTAGCTTCTTTAAACCAATTTGAGAGTATTTCATTTCGTTTGTTGGCCAAAGTCGCTGACCTTATTTTTTGATAATCGTCCAGCAAACTTGCCTGATGAGGTGATATTTTTTCTTTGTAGTAGAGTATCCTTACAGCATCCGTTCCATCTTCCATTCTAAAGTCCATCGGTTTGGTGATGGTATTGATTTTCATTGTGTCGATGGTAAAGAATATAACAGGATCCAATTCTTCTACTGAAACTCTAGAAGCACCAGTAGCATCAAGGAAGAATCCTCCACTTCCTGCAGTTGTCTGATCATCCGAATATTCTTTTGCTGCCTTTTCAAAGGAAATGCTGTCGAAGTTAATTACTGTACGTAAGCTGTCGAGGTAGTTTCTAGCGTCATCCATATCGGTACTAGACGAACTAGGAATTATCAGAATATGATTGGTATTGAATGTATTACCCAACCTTTCAACCAATTGAATGATGTGAAATCCAAACTGAGTTTCAACCGGAGGAGATATTTCATTTGGCTTCAATCCCAAAGCTGTTGCTTCATATTCTGGTGCCAGTTCTCCTCTTTTGAAAAAGCCCAATTTTCCTCCTTTTGAACCTGATCCCGGATCCATGGAATATTTTTTTGCCAAGTCACTAAAACTTCCTCCTGCCAAAATCTGATCTCTGATCTCATTGAGTTGCTTCTTAACCTGTTCCTTTTGAGCTTTATTGATTTCGGGCTTTTTTACTATCTGGGCAATGGCCACTTCACTAGAAAAGAAAGGCAAACTATCAACCGGAATTTTGTTGAAAAATCTTTTCACTTCAGCAGGAGTTACTTTCACATCTGCGGTAATTTCTCCTTGCATTTTTTGCACTACCAATTGCTCTTTGATCTGGTCAAACATTTCTTGCCTGAATTGATCCATAGTTTTTCCATAGTATTCTTCGAGGGCTTGAACAGATCCGATTTGGGAAACAATATACGATATCCTTTGTTCCAAATTTTGATTTACCTGGTCAGGCGCTACTTCTACCGAATCGATTTCGGCTTTCGCTACCATCAATTTATTGATAACAAGGGTTTCCATCATTTGGCATTTGGCATTGCCTTTAGAAACCTGTCCTCTAGAGAGAAAGTCCAAATAAGCCTTTTCCAATTCGGACTTAAGTATGATGTAGTCATCTACTTTGGCTACAATTTTATCAATCAATACACCCTGCTCAGTTTGAGCGATTGACGATCCCAGTGCCAACACTACCAGGAGAGATGTAAGGAAAGTTTTTATTTTAATATATCGCAAATTCATTTTTCTCTTTAGCTTCTTTATACACTTCGTCTTCCAATATTTTTCTCAACTGCACCTTTTTCTTATTGATCAGTATGCTTTCAATGTCATCCCTGATAAATTCCAGAGGTGATATTTGGTTTGAAATTTTATAGTCCAATAGCCTGATATAGTAGTAGTACTTCTCATCAGAGGTCTCATTAAAACTATTGTTTTTCAAAAATGTCACCCTATCCTGAATGTTTGCAAGTGGCGTGTTTGAGATCACTTCATCAAAATTTAACCAAAGATCAGCTTCCAAAGATGATTTGGTGGCAAATCTATAACAATAGGATTGAATCTCTTCTATGTTTGATTTAGGGAATGATCTTATCTGATTTCGGAAAGTATTTATTTGTGGTGCTTGCTTGGGAATTTTGGCAAATAAACACCTTACTATATTTTTTCTGAGGACAAAATTCTCAAATTTTTCTTTGTAGTATTCTTCAATTTCTTCTGCCGTTACTTCCTTGTCTAGGTTTTTATTGATGTAGTATTTTTCAAAGTCATGTGCCATCAAGGCATATCTGTAGTCAAGTACTTTTCTCTCGATATCAGCCCTGTTAAATTCTATTTCTTTAGACGCCTTTGAGATCATTAGCTGTTTTTTTATCCAGGAATCAATGTACTGAGCGATTATATTGGCACTGTCTCCATTGGCAATAGAGTTGGGTACAAGCCCTTTTATGTCTTTCTCATAAAGGTAAATATCATTTACCCTTGCGATAGGTTTAGAATTTACCACCTTGTTTTCATCGGTTTGTGCAGTCCACTTATCAAGTAGATCACAAGACGACAAAAAAGCCAGCCCAATAAATAGTATGTTAAATTTCTTCTTCAATTTTAGAAATTATTTTCTTCAATGTTCCTTTGTTCACTTTTACCGGGTATTTCACTTTCAAAGCTTCTATCCAGTCATCTTCTAACTGATCCTGATATCCTGAGATAACCATACCCCTAGTGTTTTCAAAAGGTTTAACGCCTTCCGGATTGATCTTTTTCACATGGATCAGGTAATGTCTGTCATTCTCTGTATGTTGATGAACTCCTTCTGTCCAAAACATATCCACTATCTTATCTTCACCTTTTTCGACTACCCTTTCAGAAAGTTGTAAAGTTAAAGGTTCATTTATATTGAAGGCACTGTCAATTTCTTTTTTCGTTTTGTCTAAAAACGTTTTTGCTTTTGTGATTACCTCTTCTTGTTCTGAAATAAAGATTCGCACTTCTGCATTCTCTTTCGTGAGGTATTTGCTTTTGTTGTTTTCATAAAACATTTTTTGACCTATAGAATCCTCCACTGCCTTTTCCCATACCACCTCTTCCATGAGACTAAACAACAAAATACCACTTCTGTATTCCTCCAAAAGTCTCCTACCAATGTAGGTTTGTCTTTCATGGTGAATAAGATTAGCTTATTTTCTGTCATAAGACTATCGTATTGCCATTTTCCCATCAACAGAGAAGAATCAATTTTATTAAAAGCGAGATCTTTATTGGATTGATTTAAGTTGAACTGATTCTGATTCTTGATTGCAGACAGTGCTTTGCCTTTTTTTACTTGAGAACGTGCATCACGAGACAATGTGTTTTCAAGCTGAGGTTTTATTTTTTCAAAA
>CAXBNB010000135.1:0-8269 GCA_963976505.1 uncultured Reichenbachiellaceae bacterium | reverse complement strand
CTCCTACAATTATTTCAAATCAAATAGTTCAGTCTGGAGATGAATCTGAAATCGTACTTTCTGAAAAGGGAGATAATTATCGCATAGAGGTTAAAAATATGGTGTATGCTTTTGATAAGAAAAATGGCCAGTTGGTTTCGGTACAAAAAGAAAATGATAGTGTGCCACTAAAGGACGGGCCTGTTTTTGTGAGCCGTGACAAACAAGTTGAAAGTGTAAAGGCAGTTAAAAATAACAATGGATCAGTTGCAATTAATACAGTATATGCTGAAAAGAAAGATTCGGTGAGTTGGATCATTCAAAAAAACGGATTGGTAGAATTGACCGTTGCTTATGAACCAAATAAGGATGCTTCCTATGCCGGATTTAGTTTTTCATTTCCAGAAGAAAATATTTCAGGAATGAAATGGATGGGACAGGGACCTTACAGAGTATGGAAGAACAGAATGTCAGATACCAGTTTTGGGGTTTGGGAAAAGGAATATAACAATACCTCAACAGGTAATTCAGGATTTGAATACCCTGAATTCAAAGGCTACCTTGCCGAAACTTATTGGGTGGATGTTAAAGTTAAAAAGGGGCTTGGTTTTAAAGTCTATGTTAAATCAAAGGATGTGTTTTTTAGAATGCTTACCCCTGATCAACCGGAAGATGGAAGATCTACTATTGTAGATTTTCCCGCAGGTGATATTTCTTTTTTACATGGTATCAATGCAATAGGAACTAAATTTAAAGGTACGGTCAATTTGGGACCTCAATCATCTAAAAACTACTTCAATGCTTCCAGAATTGATGGGAGAAAATTGCGTATGAGTTTGGTGTTTGATTTTGTGAATTGATATTTGACCCAATTTCATGGTATATTGTTTGAAGTTTGTAATAAGTTGATCGATAGTAAACAAGCGCTTGCAAAATATTATTTATGGCACTACTTTTGATTAATCAGGTAATACCTATTGCGGTCTTCTGATTTCCACTGGAAGTTGATTTTTAGGAGAGTATTTTCTTTTTTTTTGAACACTAATTTTAGCACAACATATATGAATCAAATTATGAAATTAAGTTTACTATTTATGTCTCTGATTTTAATTGGATACAATGGAGTCAGTCAAAAATCTCCTGAAATTAAAATCGTTCCGGATGAAGCAAAGCAGAAAATAGATGTTCTTGTCGATGGTAAATTATTTACCTCATACATCTATCCAAATGAAATTATGAAGCCCGTTCTTTGGCCAGTTGTAACACCAGGAGGGAAAGAAGTGACAAGAAACTTCCCATTAAAGAACAAAGCAGGCGAACGAGTTGATCACCCTCACCATGTAGGAATCTGGTTTAACTATGGAGATGTCAATGGATTGGATTTTTGGAATAATTCTGAAGCCATTGCACCTGAAAAATTGGGAAGTTATGGCACTATTAGACATCAGAAAACCAAGAAAATTAAAAGTGGTACAGGAGAAGGCTCACTATCAACTACCTCCAAGTGGAATGATAATGATGGCAATACGTTGTTGGATGAGACTACAGAGTTTAAATTTTCAGCAACCGAAAATGTGCGCATTATCGACCGTACCAGTACTTTGAAAGCTAAAGTGGATAAAGTGACCTTTACTGACAACAAGGAAGGAATGTTTGCCATAAGAGTTACTCGTGAATTGGAACTTCCAAGCAACAAAGCCCTGGAGCTTTCTGATTCTCATGGTAAAATCACCAAAGTAGCTTCTCCTGACAACTCAAATGTATCCGGAAATTACCTAAGTAGTGAAGGTATCGAAGGTGGGGATGTATGGGGAACCCGTGCTACGTGGATGAAATTATCCGGTGTAATGGATGGTGAAAAAGTAGCAGTTGTTATATTTGACCATAAGGGGAATGTTGGTTATCCGACCTACTGGCATGCCCGTACCTATGGACTATTTGCAGCCAACACTTTAGGGCAAAAGATTTTTTCTGATGGAGAAAAAGAATTGAACTTTAGCATGAAAAAAGGGGAGTCTGTAACCTTCAAGTATAGATTGGCAGTTTTTACAGGAGATCCTACTGTTGCTGAAATTGAAAAACTAGCACAATCATTTCAATAATCTTTAATTAAAATAATTTAACAATACGAAATAAAAAATAGACATGAGTGACAGACGAAGTTTTATTAAAAAGACGGCAGTAGGTGCAGCCGGAGTTGCTTTAGGAGCGACAGCATTTTCTGCAAAATCATATGGAAACATCTTGGGTGCCAATGATCGGGTTATACTCGGTTCTGTGGGTATTAGAGGTAGAGGAAAAGGCTTGTTGGAGAATTTCTCCAAAATGTACAAGGATGGGGTAACCGTGAAAACAATATGCGATGTGGATTCAGAATTTTTTGCTGAGAGAGCAAAAATGGCTGGAGACAATCAAAAAGGGAATAAGCCAGGTACAGTAACCGACATGCGCAAGCTATATGAAGACAATGAAATTGATGCTGTGGTAATAGCCACTCCTAACCATTGGCATGCATTGGCAGCTATTTGGGCTTGTCAGGCAGGAAAACATGTCTATGTTGAAAAACCAAGTTCGCACAATGTGTGGGAAGGCAGAAAAATGATCGAAGCAGCTCGTAAATACAACAGAGTTGTTCAGGTTGGATTTCAAAACCGTTCTATAAGCAATGTAATGCAAGCAATGAATTTCTTGCACGATGGAGGTATAGGCGAAGTGTATATGTCTCGTGGTACGTGTTTCAAGCCTCGTGATTCTTTTGGAATCGTCAAAGACAGCAATCCTCCAGCAAATTTGAATTATGACTTATGGTTAGGGCCTGCGTCTTACCGTCCATACAATGAGAAAAAAGGACACTACAACTGGCACTGGCACTGGGATACAGGAAATGGCGATACAGGCAACCAAGGGCCTCACCAATTTGATGTAGCTCGTTGGGGACTTAATAAGAAAGTTCACCCGATTAAAGTTCAGTCTATGGGTGGTATTTATGGTGTTTCTCCAAAAGAATGTTCTCAGGAAACTCCAAATACTCAAATTTCAACATTCGAGTATGCTGATGGAAAAATCTTGGAATTTGAAACACGTGGACGCTATACCAACGCTGAATCAAATGAAGGTATAAAAATCGGAAACATGTTCTATGGTACCGACGGATGGATGGAAGTGAACGGAAGTACATGGAAAGCATACAAAGGCCGTGAAGAAGAGCCGTTTGCTGGATCAGATATGGGAGCAGGAGCTGCTGTAGGTGGTGATAAGAGTTTCCGTACCGCTCCAGATAGCAAAGGTCATTTTGGTAACTTTATCGATGGTGTTCGTTCTGGAAATCGTTTTGATTTAAATTGTGATATAGAAACAGGTCACATGTCAACAGTGCTTCCTCACATTGCAAATATTTCTATGAGAGTTGGTGAATCTTTGAAATTCAATGGTGAATTTGAACAATTCATTGGCAATGAAGCAGCCGATTTAATGTTAACAAGAAAGTACAGGTATCCTTATATCGTTCCTCAGAATGTATAAATGAAACCATAAGCGAAATGAGGCTGTCTCAAAAGGGTTAAGCAGTTGCCGGACTTGTTCCGGCATCCCTTTGAAAACACCTAAATAGTTGTTTACAGAACAGATCCCAGGATAAACCTGGGAATTATCTGTCTTTTGCGACAGCCTTATTTTTTCGTTACTTTACTTTTAAAATTTTCCATGGCCTTTTTAGAAAAATCTGAAAACACCAACTTACCACTTATGGTTGCTCGATCGGTCAACAACTCATCCCAATCTTCTGTATTCTCCCAAAATATCTTTTTCAATGAACTCATTGCTTCGGGGTTGGATTGGCTAAGTTGAACAGCCAACTCGTTTACGACATTATCCAGTTGGTCAATCGTGTCATATATTTCGGCAAAAAGTCCTTTATTCCTTGCCCATTCAGCGTCTTTCCATTGGGTAGCATTTATGGTCAATTGAGAGAAAGCAGCAAGCCCTATTTTTCTTTCTACGGCAGGAGCGATTACAAATGGTCCAATACCTATAGTCAGCTCGCTCAATTTGATCATGGCAGCAGTTGTAGCCAAACAATAATCAGCCGCAGCAGCCAACCCAACTCCACCACCAACTGCTTTTCCTTGCACACGTCCTATTACGAATTTTGGACAGAGTCTGATCGCATTGATTACATTGGCAAATCCTAGAAAAAACTTTTGTCCTGATTCAACATCTGATAATGCAATCAGCTCGTCAAAATTTGCTCCAGCACAAAAGGCTTTGTTGCCATCACTTTTTAGTATAATTACTTTGATGTTGTGGTCCTTACCAGCATTGGATATGGTATCAGTGAGCAACGTTAAAAGATGACTCGGTAATGCATTGCTTTGTGGGTGTGAAAATGTGATTGTTCCAATATTGTTTTCGACTTCTAATGTTACATTTCCTTTTTGCATTGTTAAAAATAGTCATATTGTATATAAAACACCTCTGCTATATTTTAAGACCTATTACAATCACTTATTAAATAATGTCACCCATATTTGTAATGAGTGTGTACTTAACACAATCTATAAGATAGAATTTTAACCTGGAGACTATGTCTATAGTTGCACTAAATGCTTTCAATAGGAGTTTTTTGCGTAATTTCCTCATGGATTCCATGTATGTTTCAAACCTAACTACTGAATACAATGCTAAAAAAGTGGATTCCTTTGGTGTCATTAATCTTGATCGCCTGCCAATCTCAACCTCAAATTGAAAACATCGAAGAAGTGGCAATTATTCCTCAGCCAGCATCTCTGACTTTGGGAGAAGGGTATTTTGTCATCAGTGACAATACCAAATTATTGCTTTCTGGAGAGACATCAGAGATCGAGCCTGTAGTAAAATATTTCAATTCTGTGCTTGAGGGAAGTTCGGGTTTTACCTTGGCTGCTACCAATTCTACCGACAAGGACATTCCAACTAATGGGATCTTATTAGAGTTGAAGCAAGGAGATAAAGTCTTTGAAACAATTGATGCCTACTCAATTGACGGCAGGAAAAGTGCAAAAAGAAATTCCAGTAGTAATACCTGCCGTTTCGATTAAAGATGAGCCACGTTTTGGCTGGAGAGGGTACATGCTCGATGTTTCGAGACATTTTTTCGGTGTAGAAGATGTCAAGAGGGTATTGGATTTTATGGCTGAGATGAAACTCAACCGTTTTCATTGGCATTTGGCGGATGATCAGGGATGGCGTATTGAGATAAAGAATTACCCGAAACTGACCTCAGTAGGAGCTTGGCGGATGGATTATACTGTAACAGATGAGTCCGTTTCCAATTGGTGGGGACGTCCAGTCCAACAGCCAGATGAGAAGCCTACTTACGGTGGGTTCTATACCCAGAAAGAAATTAAAGAAATTGTAGCCTATGCCAAGGAGCTGTATATAGAAGTAGTGCCGGAAATTGATATGCCCGGGCACTCTCAAGCTGCCATAGCTGCCTACCCTGAAATTTCATGTACAGGAGGACCATTTTATGTGGCAACCGGTGGTGTGTTCAAAGACAATACTTATTGTCCTGGGAAAGAAGTTACTTTCAAGTTTGTGGAAGATGTACTTGGAGAAGTCATGGATTTATTTCCTTATGATTACCTGCATATTGGTGGGGATGAATGCAATAAGCTTTCTTGGCAGAAAGACCCTGATTGCCAGAAAAGAATCAAAGAAGAGGGACTGTTGGATGAACATGAGCTGCAAAGCTATTTCATCAAACGGGTAGAGAAGATGGTGAATGCTCGAGGTAAAAACATGATTGGCTGGGACGAGATACTGGAAGGTGGATTGGCACCAAATGCCACTGTAATGTCATGGAGAGGTGAAAAAGGAGGAATAGCAGCTGCCAGAGCTGGGCATGATGTCATCATGACGCCCGCCAAATATTGTTATCTTGATTTAAAACAAGGGCACGATGATTTGGAGCCAAACCTTGGCTATTCTTATAGCTTCCTTAAGGATGCTTATGAGTATAAAATCATTTCTGATAGTTTGACAAAAGAGCAGGGTAAGCATGTTCTTGGAGTTCAAGGGAACTTATGGACAGAGTCAATCAGTGATTGGAGTAAATTGACTTATATGACTTTCCCTAGGATATACGCTATTGCTGAAAATGGTTGGACTGCAGAAAAATCCAAAAACTGGAAAGATTTTACAGGGAGGTTGTTGTCGCAGTTTAAACGCATGGAAGCCGATGGAGAACGTTATGCTACCAGTGCATTCAATGTATGGATTAGTCATGAAGGAAACGGCAAGTCAATTGACATTAGTATGAAAACGGAAGTAGAAGGACTTGATATTTACTATTCTTTGGATGGAAGTGCTCCATCGTTGAATTCTAATAAATATGAATCATCATTTTCCATTGATAAAACGACAGAAATTAAAGCCACTGCTTTTTTAGACGGAATGCAGGTAGGAAATACATCTGAAATGCGTTTTCCTGTTCACAAAGCTTATGCTGCTAAAGTGATTTATAATTCACCAATATCGAAGGAGAAAAGTACCGCAGGAGTGAGCGCTTTGGTGGACTTAAATTATGCTAAATTGAATGCTGGAGATCCAGCTTGGCAGGGCATCAATGGAGATGTAGCTGTAGACGTTGTTTTTGATGAGCCTACTGAAATTGAAAAGTTTGAAATGACAGCATTGCGCATGACCATTCATGGAACTTACCTACCTGAAAATGTAGAGGTTTTTGGTTCTAAAGATGGTAAATCATATACCAAACTGGGAGCAACGGAGCAAGTTTCGATAAGCCATACTCAGGGCAGAAACAAAGTGACTACTGAGGTGAGTTTTCCAAAAACAACGGTTAAGAGCATAAGGATTAAAGCAAAAAGTGTTAACCCAATACCTGAAGGACATCACAAGGCAGGGAACGCTTCGAGAATATTAATTGATGAATTGGTCGTTTATTGATCATTCAAAATATCCTTTACAAGATTATTGAATAGTGCCCTCTCTGTATTTGAAAATCAGAGAGGGCTTTTTTTACACCTTTATCTCAGAATTGTGCTAATTTTTTGATTAGACGGCAAAAAAAGTATCATAAAGGGTGTAATAACTTGTAGAGAATTTTCATATCAAATCTTAGCTTTGAAGGTTAGAGTCAAAGTCTGTTTCAAACTGAAATTAAAATGGGTAGATTGGTGAAGGCAATCAATTTATTCAGTCTAGTTTCATAAGGATTCCAAGGTTTTGAGTATTGAATAAGGCTTGCCATTACAAAGGTCTTTTGGCTTGAGATTACACTATAACTATACATTTTATGAGAAATAATTTCCTCATCATCATTTCTGTGATGACCTTTTTATTGGCAGGGTGTCAACCAGCATCATTAGAGCTTTATATAAGTCCAAATGGTCAGCCAGGCAATGAGGGAAGCAAAGAATCTCCTTTTGGTAGCATTCAAGATGCATTGATCGCTGTTGAGCAGTTAAATGGTGCAGCAGCCACTATCTATATGGCTGCTGGAGAATACAGACTCGATGCACCCATTGAAATTTCTCCTAAGATGAATGGCGTAAAGATAATAGGAGCGGGAGCGGATAAGGTAGTAGTAAAGGGTTCTAAAGTGCTTGACTTGAAATGGAGCAAATATGATGACCATATCATGGTTACCAATGTACCTCAACAAGATAATTTTGATCAACTTTATGTCGGAGGCAAACCACAAATATTGGCCAGGTACCCTAATTATGATGAGCAAGGTGGGCATTGGCAAGGACATGCGGCGGATGCCATTGATCCTCAAAGAGTGAAAGGCTGGAAACAACCTATTGGAGCTATTGTGCATGCCATGCATAGAGGTGAATGGGGTGGATTTCATTATGTTATTTCAGGGCTCAATGAAAACGGTGAGCCAGTTTTATCAGGTGGTCATCAAAACAACCGCCCTTCCAGCATGCACAAAAAGTACAGAATGGTAGAAAACATTCTGGAAGAACTCGATAGTCCAGGGGAGTGGTATTTGTCCGATGACAATAAGCTCTACTATTGGCCTGCTGAAGGTCTTGATATACGTAATGCGCAATTTGAGGGAGTAACTCAAAAGCACTTGATCAATATTTTGGGAACTGAAGAGAATCCTGTAAAGAATGTTACGATTGAAGGCATTCGATTCGAACATGCCAAAAGGACATTTATGGAAAAATACGAACCGCTGTTGCGCAGTGATTGGACCATATATAGAGGTGGAGCTGTATTTATTGAAGGAACTGAAAATGTGTCGATCACAGATTGTGAGTTTACCAACCTCGGTGGA
>CAXBNB010000134.1:0-8270 GCA_963976505.1 uncultured Reichenbachiellaceae bacterium | reverse complement strand
CGGCACCATCTTCAATTATAAATGAAGCCCCCGTCCCAATATTGAGGTCTTCGTCATCATCGTCTTCCTGAGTAACTACTGTGGCTATGGTAAATACAGAATTGCTATTGGCATCCAGGTCACCTGACATGGTCACTACTCCTCCAGTTAAATTTACTATTGACCCGTTAGAGCCTTCAATTTCACCTACATCGAGTGTTGTACCAGAGAAAGAAAATGTGCCGTTATCAACCGATATATCGTCTCCAACATCCAAATCACCACCAGTTACATCAAAAAAACCGCCGGATTCAATTACAATGTCGTCATCTAAATCTAAATCCCCACCAGTCATAGTAAGAACACCATTATTCCTAATGGTTATATTATCTGGTTCAAAATCGGAATCCGAAGAAATAATTGGTGCATTGTTGCCGGAGTAACTATTGGCATCAATGATAATGTCATCATCATCGTCTGGTAGGTCATTGCCACTCCAGTTAAAACGATTGTTCCAATCAGAGTCAGAATCTCCGATCCATGTTTTAGTAGCAGAATAGCCAGGCGTAGAAATTAGGAGAATGCAGACTATTAGTATTAATTTTTCCATTTATTTTTTTGGAAACAGTGAGTCCGCAAAATTATTTGAAAAAACTACTTCTTTAAAGGCATAGGATGATTGCTCCTTAAATAGTCCAAATTAATCCTCAAAAGTTATTATAGTATCCGTTAGTAGGATGTCACCTTAAATTCAGTCCTTCTGTTGCGCTGATGCTCTTCTTTGCTACACTGCACACCATTGCTACATTTATTCACCAATTTGGTTTCTCCATACCCTTTGGCGACAATGCGACTGTTGCTTACGCCACCTTTTTTCACAATGTACTCCACTGCGGCAGTAGCCCTACGCTGGGAAAGGGCGAGGTTGTAACTGTCACTACCTCTTGAATCTGTATGAGAGCCTAATTCTATCTTAATTGTAGGGTTTTCTTTAAGTATAGTAACCAACTTATCCAATTCCACCGCAGCGTCGGCTCTGATAAATGACTTATCTAGGTCATAATAGATGTTTTCTAATTCTATTGCTTTCCCCAATTCTATTTTTTCTAATGGAATTTCGTAAAACACAGTATCGTATTTGTGGTCATATCCAATGTGACTTTCAATCGTATTGGAGAAATAACCAACCTTAAAACCAGCCATACGGTAGTTGTTCCCTGGGGTGGTAATAAATTCATGATGGATGGACTCTCTTGGATTCAAGTCCACCAATTCATGATCTTCCAAGTCAATACAATGAATGGTCGCATCTTTTATAGGTTCACCAGTAGCTTTATCTATTGCCTTGATAGACACAATAAAATGTGGTGGCTCAATTTTTAATATTCTATCTTCAATGACATCATTAGCCTTGGCTGTATATAGACTGTCGGTATTGATTGTTACATAGCCTAGTTTCTCAGCTTCAAGCTTATAATGTTGCTTGTATTTCAGTCTGAATTCAAAATTACCTTCACTGTCACTCAAAGTGTCTTTTAATACCTTGCCATCATTGTCCATCAATTTAACACGAGACTCTGCAATGGTTGTGTTGTCGTGGTTGTTGATGACTGTACCTCTCACGAATATATCTCCCTCTTTGTCATAAACGAAATAGTAGATATTGTCATAAACCGTATCATCTCTGTTGGTTGAGAAATAACCATAATGATCGTCTTTAGTAATGATCAAGCTAAAATCATCAAAACTAGAACTCATTGGATAACCAAGATTTTTAAGTTCTACTACATCATCACGAACCAATGTGGCTCGGTATAAATCCAAACCACCTAAACCTCCGTGTCCATCAGACGAAAAATACAGATAATCGCCATTCAAATAAGGAAACATTTCCTGACCTTCAGTGTTAAGTTTCGGTCCGATATTTTGAGGTGTACCCCAAGAACCGTCAGTAAGATAAGAAACATAAATATCAGTGCCACCATATCCACCAGGCATATCAGAAGCAAAGAACAGCCTCTTCCCATCATTGGTAATTGAAGGGTGACCTATAGAATATTCATCATTATTGTACTCAAAAGGTCTGATGTTTACCCAATCATCTTCATCTCCTTTATCATTCTTTTTACGATCGGCGAAATAAAGTTTCAATTTCGTAATTCCATCTTCACTCTTTCTAGCCTTTCCTTTAAAGTAGTTGTTTCGAGTAAAAACAACATTATTCTGATTGTTGTAAAAAGTCAATGGTCCCTCATGATATTTTGTGTTTACTTTTTTGTGGAAAATCCTTGGAGTTTCTAAGTCACCGTCAGGCTTGAATTTTCCATAGTACAAATCCAAATAGCTACTCTGATCCCAGTTGAATACAGATTTTGAAAATGGCTTACTCGTTCTACTACTTACGAAAAGTAAACCATCATTATACCACATCGGGCTAAAATCCAACCCAACAGAATTAACACTTAACGGTCTTATTTGATAATAAACAGAGTCTTTGAAAAACTGTCCCATATCTTCGAGACCTGCCAGTTTATTTCCAGCTCTGGAATCACTGCCCACATCCTTTTGATATTCTTCAAACCATTCTTTTGCTTCATCATACTTTTTTTCTGTACTTAGTGCTTGAGCAAAATGCAGTTTGTATTTTGGATCGACATCAGTACCATGTTCGGTCAGTCCCTTATGGTACCAATCATCTGCTTCCAGGTAATTGTTTAGCATTTTATAACATTCTGCTATTTTTAATTTTATGATTTGGTTGGTAGAATCTTTTTGGAAGGCATCCTTATAGTAATCAAGGGCGGCACTATAAGCAAAATTGTAGAAGTGTTTATCTCCCCTTCGCTCATCACCTGAAATAATGGTGTTTTTTTCCTTTTCAGCCTTTTCCTTAGTATCCTGAGAAATAGCAGGCAAATTCATAACCATTAGTAAACTGGCTAGGATATATAATTTCTTCATATACATTATAAATTGAGTCGAATACAATAAGTATTACTTTTCAAAAAAATTAAAAATATCTAGGCGTAATTACCCTAGATCTCGAGAATGATAATATATAATTAAGCATGATCTCATGACTCCCAGAGTTCACTCGATTCAAATCTGTCACTGAATAATCATAGGCATAACCTAGGCTAAACTTAGAATTAAGCTGTAATTCAAGAAGAAAATCAATAGAATCAAATGACCTATAGGCCACTCCCACCCAAATACGGTCTTCAATCAGAAGCATGGCACTAAAATCCATTTCTAATGGTGCTCCTTGCACCATTTTAAGTAGGACACTTGGTTTCAACTTCAAAAATCTATTTAGATCAACTACAAACCCTGTCGTGGCAAAAATATGCCTAATTTGCTCTATCGGATCTTCTGCCGTTTCGATCTTATTGTTCAATAAAAACGGGGACGACAAGCCTAAATAGAATCTATCTGTACTATAAAAAAAACCTGCTCCAATGTTCGGCTTCATTGCCTGAGCATTAGCATAGGGATCTTGTACTACATTACTTCCCTGATAGGCGTTGGCCTGGTTGTTTTTATAATCACTAAACCCAAATTGCATCCCCATTGATAAATTACCTTTACCAAATTCAATTCTATACGCATAGGATGCAGTGATTCCAGTTTCTGTGGTTAAACCAATTTGGTCACGATAAACCAGTGCACCTACAGCAATCTTATTCTTTCTTATTGGTGTATGAACTGATAATGTTTGTGTATTTGGTGCTCCATCAATTCCAAGCCACTGATGTCTGGTAAGTGCAGTAATGCTAAGTGCACCATCGTGACCTGCATATGCCGGGTTAAGCGCCAATCCATTAAACATGTACTGAGTAAACATTACTTGTTGCTGACCCATAACGGTATTACACATTGCAAAAGCAATTCCCACCGATAATAATAATATTTTTAATTTCTTCATTTTTAAAGAATTTATCTATTCACTACAACGAATCCGCTCTTAGGTTTCGATCCATCACCTAAGTCAATCACATAGAAATATGTACCATCAGGCACCTGATTGGAGCCAATAATTATTCCTACAGTAGATTCACTTGCCCAGTTTCTTGAATTGTTATCATAGCCCTTAAGCTCAAATACCTGATTACCCCATCTATTGAATACCTGAACATGGTTGTTTGGATATTCTTCAATGCCCTCAATATACCATGAAGGATTGTTAGGCCCTCCAAATATCTGAGGTATATCCAACGGTGGTTTTTCAACCGTAATAAATACCAAAGCAGTAGTACACAAGGATGGCACACCATCATCACACACTTCATATTCAAATGTATCTATTCCCTCGAACCTAGCATCAGGCGTATAGATATATGACCCGTCAGGGTTCAATATCAATGTACCATTGGTAGGACTTAATACAGGACTGGTATTCACTGTAAGGTTGTCACCATTCGGATCGCTATCATTGTCCAAGACATTACCTTCCGCCGGAGTAATAGAATCAGTAATATTTTCATCCTCTACAGCTATTGGTGGCCCATTCGTTGAATTGACAGTAATGGTCACAGTAGCTTCATCACAAATAACGGGACTACCATCATCACATACCTGATAAACAAAAGTATCTGTTCCTACAAATCCATCTTCCGGAGTGTAAGTATAAGTCCCATCAGGATTCAAAATAACTGTACCATTAGATGGAGGCGTAACTGGCGTTGTGCTGACCGTCAAATTATCTCCATCAGGATCTTCATCATTTGTAATCAAATTACCACTCACCGGAGTTTCAAATTCAGTTTCACCTTCATCATCAGTTGCCACTGGAGGATCATTTACGGCACCTACAGTAATATTTACAGTAGCTCGGTCACATAGTGATGGTGAACCATCGTCACAAACCTCATACACAAATGAATCTGTTCCATTAAACATGTCATTAGGTGTATATGTAAATGTACCATTCGCATTCAGCACCAACGTTCCATTTGTTGGACCTGTAATCTGAGTGGTATTCACCGTTAAATTGTCGCCTTCAGGGTCTGAATCGTTCGTCAAAACATCACCTGTTATCGGAGTATCCTCGTCTGTAGATTCTTCATCATCAACTGCTACTGGTGGATCGTTCGCAGGTGTAACTGTGATCGTAATGGTCGCAATATTTGATACTGCTCCCAAATTGTCCTCAATGGTGTAATTTATAATGCTTGTTCCGGCATAATTATTCTCTGGTGTAAATGTTACATTACCCAATGGATCAACTGTATAAACTCCCTCGCCTGCTATCACTAGTGGACGCGTGTTGTCGCCAGTATGTGAAGGATCAACAGGGTCTATCAACACAATCTCAAAAGGATTCAAAGTACCATCTGCATCAACATCTCCATTGATAATAAAAATAGTCACTGGGTTATCTTCAGTTATAATCGCATCATCATTATCCGCTACCGGTGGTATGTTCGAAGTTACTGTTATAGACACTACAGCAGTAGAACAACCAGATGGTGATCCATCATCACACACTTGGTATTGGAAGGTAACTGTTCCCAGAAATCCTCCTACTGGAGTAAATGAATAACTTCCATCAGGATTAAAGGTCAAACTTCCTTCCGTTGTAGGGTTCGGCGCTGTACCCGATACAACTGTATAGGTCAGGTTGTCGCCCTCAGGATCTGGTATGTCGTTAGGCACCACACTTGAAGTCAGTGTTGTTCCTGGACTCATCGTTTCTTGATCATCAATAGCCTCAGGACCATCATTTATAGGATCAACTGTCACCGTTACGGTGGCTACATTTGATTTGGCTCCAAGATTATCCTTAATCGTATAGTTCACACTTGATGTCCCATTAAAGTTAGCTACTGGTGTAAATGTTACATTACCAGTTGCATCTACCGTATACGTTCCTTCTCCTATAATTACCAGTGGAGATGAACTTGAACCTGTATGTCCATTGTTCGCTGGATCGATGAGTACTATTGTGGATGGCACTATGGTACCATCACTATCAGTATCACCATCTGTAACATCCAACGTAACTGCCATATCTTCACCTGTTGATATAGATTCATTATCAGCCACAGGTGGCTCATTTGTTCCTACATTGATCGATACGGTAGCAGTTGAACATTGTGAAGGAGTACCATCATCACAAACTTCATACTCAAATTCTACCAAGCCACTAAACCCGGCAACTGGTGTAAATGTATAACTGCCATCAGGATTGAATGAAAGTGTCCCTTCGGTGGTTTCGTCTGGAGTGGCACCACTTACTACTGAGTAGCTTAGTGCATCTCCTTCAGGATCAGGAACATCATTTGGCACTACCGATGAGGTCAACACTTCACCTGGATTTACACTTTCCACATCGTCTATGGCTTCTGGCCCATCGTTGCTTGGTGTAACGGTAATGTCCACTCTAGCTACATTGGATAGTGCTCCATCATTGTCCTCAACTGTATAATTAACACTTGATACGCCTGTGAAATTAGTTTCAGGTGTAAAGGTCATATTACCACTTGCATCTACTGTGTAAGTTCCTTCTCCTATTATCACTAATGGAGTAGAACTATTTCCTACAATGGATGGATTGTTAGGATCAATTAATTTGATCGTAGATGGAACAATTGTTCCGTCAAAATCAATATCCCCATCAGTAATATCTATGGTCACTGGAGTGTCTTCAGCTATACTAGCTGTTTCATTGTCTGCAATTGGTGCATCATTCAATGGCGTCACTGTGATCACCACTTCTGCAACATTTGAGGTTGCTCCAAGGTTGTCTTTCACGGTGTAATTCACCTGAGCTTGACCGTTGAAATTAAAGGCAGGTATGAAAGTAACATTACCTAGGTTATCAACTTCATAAGTCCCTTCTCCAGCTATTTCCAATGGTTTGGTTTTACTTCCTGTATTACCCGAATCGTTTGGATCAATCAATACTATACTTCCAGGGTTGATGGTACCATCGGCATCCGTATCCCCTTCTACAACAAGTATAGTAATCTGCTTGTCTTCATCGGTCGTCGCTGATTCGTTATCAGCAACTGGAGGAATGTTATTGGTTACGTCGATAGTCACTGTTGCCGTTGAGCATGCTGAAGGAACTCCATCATCACATACTTCATATTCGAAGGTAACTTCTCCTTCAAATCCTCCTACAGGAGTAAAGGTGTAACTGCCATCAGGATTGAATGTCAAGCTTCCTTCCGTTGTAGGGTTTGGTTCTGTACCTGATACAACTGTGTAAGTCAACTCATCTCCCTCTGGATCTGGTATGTCATTTGGCACCACACTTGAAGTCAGTGTTGTTCCAGGGCTCATTGTCTCTTCATCATCAACTGCCTCAGGACCATCATTGATTGGATCAACTGTCACCGTTACGGTGGCTACATTTGATTTGGCTCCAAGGTTATCTTTAATGGTGTAATTCACACTCGAAGTACCATTAAAATCACTTTCTGGTGTAAATGTCAGGTTGCCATTTACATCCACAGAATAAATTCCTTCGCCTGTTATCTGTAGTGGTGTAGAACTGTTTCCTGTTATTCCAGTATTTGTTGGATCAATTAAGATGATTGAGGATGGTACTATTGTTCCATCACTGTCTGTATCTCCATCTGTTATATCCAAGGTAACTGCCGTATCTTCATCTGTAGAAATAGTTTCATTGTCAGCTACTGGTGGTTCATTCGTACCTACATTGATCGAAACGGTAGCTCGTGAACAAGCTACTGGACTTCCGTCATCACATACTTCATAGTCGTATTCTACCAATCCGGTAAATTCTGCAACTGGTATAAAGGTGTAGGTTCCATCAGGATTGAATGAAAGTGTTCCTTCTGTGGTTTCATTAGGGGTAGTTCCACCAACAACCGAATAACTCACATTGTCGCCTTCTGGATCAGCTGTATCATTTGGTACTACTGAAGCACTCAAAGTTTCTCCTGGACCAATACTTTCCACATCATCGATGGCTTCTGGACCATCATTCAATGGTGTCACCGTTACAGTGATGGTCGCAATATTTGACAAATTACCATCATTGTCTTCTATAGTGTAGTTTATCCTGCTTACGCCATTAAAGTTCAACTCAGGTGTGAATGTCACATTGCCATTTACATCGACTGTATAGGTTCCTTCTCCTACTATCACAACTGGTGTAGAACTATTTCCTACATTCGATGGATTATTTGGATCTGTCAATACAATTGTCGACGGTATTACTGTACCATCAGGATCAATGTCTCCGGTTACTGCACTCACAGTCACTGGTGTGTCTTCGGCTATTGTTACATTTTCATCATCTGCTATTGGAGGCTTACAAT
>CAXBNB010000133.1:0-8273 GCA_963976505.1 uncultured Reichenbachiellaceae bacterium | reverse complement strand
TCAAATAGCCCCGTCCATTTACCAGGCATGGTGGGATTCTTTTTATGCTTTGGTATGGGATGAATTTGACGACAAGAAAGTAAGTCTGATAAAACCAAATGTTTACAATACGATTTATATTCTAAACAACTACCCAGACAATAAGTACTTTGATAAAGCAAATACGACCAAGGTAGAGTCTTCAAAAGACTTGATCAATGAGGCATTTTTTATTGGTTTGGACTCTTTGGATGCTTGGAAAACGAGTAATGGTAAAGACTATGTATGGTATGAGTATAAAAATACCAGTGTGAATCATATACTTGACTTGAAGCCATTTTCCAGACAAGGAGTGAAAGTAGGAGGTGGTAAGAATATAGTAAATGCAACAAGTGCCAAACATGGGCCATCTTGGAGAATGGTTGTAGAGCTGGGCAAAGATAAAGTACAGGGCTGGGGAGTTTATCCTGGAAGCCAAACCGGTAACCCAGGCAACCCTGCCTATGGGCATTTGATTGATTCTTGGGCCAAAGGGGAGTATTTCCCATTGATCTTCTTAAAATCAGCTAATGAGGCTCACAATAGTTTAATTTTTACTCAAACGATTTCTCCAAAATAGGTATGATATTCATTTTAAGACTTGTTCTAATATCAGTTTCGTGTTTTGCAGTAGGCACTATAATGCCTTGGTGGTCTATAATGCTATGTGCAGTAATTGTCTCTTTTTTTCTACCTGGTCACAATTTCAATGCTTTTCTCAGTGGATTTCTTGGAGTGGGTTTGCTCTGGATGGTGATGGCATGGAAATTTGACATGGAGTCAGGATCAAATATGTCCATCAAAATGACGGAGTTGTTTAAAATTGATGATCCTATATTGCTGATAGTAGGCACAGGAGTGATAGGCGCCTTAGTCGGTGGGTTTGCTGCATTTACAGGCAATAGCTTTCGTCAGATATTTATTAGGAAAAAGAAGCCGTCATTTTACAGTTGAAATCTCTTTGGAATTGGATTTATTTAGGGTTTGAAAAAAATAATTGCGGAATTGTCAATCATTGTTCCCAATAAGTTTGATAAAATGATATGTTATCTTAATTTTGCGCACTGAATTTAATACTAATAGAATGGCTGTTACAAGACTAAAAAGAAAGGATAGAAGAAATAAATCAGTTGCTAAAAACAAAGTTGCAAGAATCCAGCAATTGTGTTCTAAGCCCGTCATCAAAAATGTAGATGTAGAGGCTATAACTGCAAGTTTTGCTGCTGCTACTAAAAAATCAAAACCTGCTGCGAAAAAAGTAGAAGAGCCTAAAGAAGAAGTAGTTGCTGAAGCAGCTGTTGTAGAAGAAGTGAAAGAAGCTAAGCCTAAAAAAGCAACTAAAGCTAAAAAGGTAGAAGCTAAGGCGACAAAAGAAGAAAAATAAGACATACAATATCTTAAAATATTGAAAAGCAAGGTTTACGCCTTGCTTTTTTTGTTTGTCCACATATTGCATTAATTTCCATAACTGATATGGAAGAGTCAACATTTTTCGATTCATTTAAAGTACAGGCAAGTGAAACAGATGCTTCCAAAAGCATTAAAGTGCCAAACTTGCTTGGGTACATGCAAGAGGCCGCCTGGACTAATGCCACCAAGCTGGGCTTCTCTACCTACGACATGCTCAAAGAAGGCATTACATGGGTAGTCAATCGTATGTATATCGAATTTTTGGTACTACCTACTTACCCTCAAGTTTTAAAAATAGAAACTTGGCCTTCTGATTTGGATAAGTATTTTGCTTATCGAGATTTCAGGGTATTTGATGAAAGCCACAACTTAATGGTTCAGGCAACTTCGAATTGGCTGGTGTTGGATATCAAAACCAGAAAGTTAATTCCCATACCTGATCATATAAAAGACGCACGATTTTCCGTAGACAGAGGAGGGATGGACAAGATCAAAGGCAAGTGTACTTTTGATCAGTCCAAAATCGAAAATGAATTTCCTATTGGTGTCAGTTGGTTTGACTTGGATGTGAATAACCATGTCAACAATACCAAATATTTCCAATGGATATTGGATTCCTTGGATCAGAGTGTATTAGCCAACAAGAAGCCTAAGTCGATTGATATTACTTTTAAAGCTGAGGCCGGATATAGAGATGAGATTGTTTCGCAATCTTATGCACTTGATGACAATACTTTTGCGCATCAAATCACCAATAAATCTACAGGTAAGGTATTGGTGGTTGCCAAGAGTAAATTCTCTGATTAGTATTAACAACCTTTCGGGTAGTAGCTTACATTTGGTGTTAAATCATCTGACAATAGTTTGATCCATCCAGTCATAGTCCTCTGTTTAATGTCAGCAAAATTTCCTTTACTTGCACAGGGATGCTCACTATAGGCTGTGACTTTTACTTTGCACCAAAGCCCTTTGACCTCTTGTGTAAGTTTTATTTCCAATAAATCTCCTTTCAATGTAACAATCACTTCGGATTGTATTGAAGGTGACTTCCTAAGGTTAAGCCCGGGATTATTGGCATAGTATCCAAGCACATTTGGACTGTTGTCTATGAGATACTGCATCCAATTTACTGGAGCCAATCCATGTTTGTTCAACTCTGTGATACTCAACCAGCTATTGTTGTTTATTTTGACGAAACCCTCCTTTTGTTCTACATATATTAAAGCCGATGTTTCGCTGGTCATCTCATGTAAAAAAGAGGGTTTGATGTTGTCAGGAATGATTGTCCCTGTTTTAATGCCGTTTGGCTTGTCATAAAGGGTTAAACCTGACTTTGGAACATAGATACAGCAACCATTAAACGTCGAGCCTTTTTTAGGAATCATAATTCCTTTGGTAAGACTTTGAGAATGACAAGCAAAACTCATCACAATACCAAATAACAAAAACAGGATTTTCATCAATATTTCTTTTAATTGCTTTTGGTTGAGTTGAAGAAATCTTCAAAAAACACCAGCTGGTATTTGATGGAGTTAGTCCAATACTCCCAGTTGTGTTTGCCTGGACGCTCCGTATAATCATGAGGTATGTTTCTTTCGATCAATTTTTGGTGCATCCTTTTGTTGGCGTCATAGAAGAAATCATCCACGCCACAATCAAAAATGAGCTTTAGGTTTTTTCCGTCCAGTAAATACACCAGGTTGATTACAGTGTTTGCTTCCCAAACAGCCTTGTTTTCGGAATATGTGCCGAGGCGTTTGGAAATATCCCAGTTTCTGGGGAAGGGGAGAATGTCCAACCCCCCGCTCATACTTCCTGCAGCTCCCCATAAGTCGGTATGCTTAAAAGCGAGGTAAAAAGCACCATGCCCACCCATACTCAGGCCTGTAATAGCCCTGCCGCTTTTGTTGGGTAGGGTATTGTATTTTTTGTCAACTACCGTGATCAATTCTTTTGAAACGTAGGTCTCATATTGCATCGTCTTGTCTTTCGGACTATCAAAATACCAACTGGTAGCGGATCCATCAGGACAGACTATAATGAGGTTATGCTGATCAGCATAGTTGATTATTTCAGGTACTTTGGACGACCAGTCTAGGTGATTCCCACCTGCCCCGTGGAGTAGATATACAACAGGAAATCCTTCTTTTTGAGAAGTGTAAGTATCTGGTGTAATCACCAAATTATAGATAGACTTATTCATGGATTTACTTTCGACTACCACGGTGTCCACCTTTGATGCAAAGGCATTAATAGTGATTGTTAAGAGAAAGAACAGCGTCAATTTAAGTTTCATAAATTTCTTGTTTGTTAATTTCAAAGCAGGTTTTCTTATTTTTCAAAGATACCGTTATCTGCCTATAATTCAAGAGAAGTTGAATTGTCTTCTAATTTGACTTAAGGATAATATCAAGAGATATGAGCTGGGTCAAACAACAACGGAAAAAATTGACCTTCCATTTTATTTTCTTTTTGGATTGGAGGTACACCTGCCAGCATTTCTTCATCAGAATTGGAAATAGTACCATCAGCAAATACATTGAGTACAAAAGCCCTTCGGGACTGGTTGGATTTGTTTTCGTATGAGCCATGCACCATTAAAGGATGGTGAAATGAGCCATAACCTCGTGGCATTTCAATACTCACTTTGTTGTCATATTCTTTTTTTTGATCTTCAGTCAGTAAATCTTTAAGGCTATCCATATTGCCGGCCAAACCTATCTTATCCAACAAATCCCATTTGTGGCTTTTCGGGATATAATTAAGACATCCATTGTCGGTCGTAGCATCATCTAACCCTACCCAGCAGGTCAGGTGCTGCATGGGTATCGTTCTGGTCCAGTAGCTATAGTCCTGATGCCAGGCCACCACACCACCATGTTTTGCTGGTTTGCAGAATAACTGGTCGTGCCAAAACCGCACCGCTTTATTGCCTAGCAATTGGCAAGCAGCTACTACAAATCTTGGATTCCAGAGCGCATCGTGGAATCCTTCTGTAATTCTCCAATGCCCAAGGGAATGAAAAAGAACGGCATTGGGATCTTCTGATTCATTGCTGTTAAATTCATAGAAAAGATCGTTTTTGGGGTGAGCTGGATCGGTTATTTCAGCAAGCTCTTTGTTTAGTGTATCTACCTGGTCTTCCTCCAAAATCTTAACATTGTGCAAGTAACCATTTTCATTAAAGAAAGCTACTTGTTCGTTGGGTAGTTTGTATTGCTCCCAGGCATCTTTTGCTGATATTTTTGGAAAAATCCCTGAAATCATATCGGAGTATTGTGAAAGATCTCTGTGCAATTTTGATTTCATCGTCGAAGAGTTTTTTTGTTAAAAATAAGTAATCAATTCATATTTGCCTTATGATTCACTAGGTTACTTCAAGTAACCTAGTGAATCATACAAGCTGACGAAGAGAAAAATAAGTTTACAGGAAATATTTTAAGATGGAAGTTGTTTTTAATATATGAGAAAGGTTTTAGAAAAATTTAATGTTGTAAGTCTGTTGGTATTGATTCTTGTTTTTGGTTGTTCAAAAGGAGGCAATGATCCTGTGGATGATCAAGACCCACAACCGGATCCCAATCTCAATAAAAAGACTGTTGGAGCTGCAGCGAATGACATATTGTCAAATGTGAATTACGATGGAATCACAATAGAACTGGTTGCCGTGAGCGGCTATGAGTTAGACAACTCTGTCATCAACGATTTTAAATCCTTTCTTCAGACATTGGTGCAAAAACCTGATGGAATTACAGTCAAAACGTCAACAGTTTCATCTCCAGGGTTGGCTCCTTATTCACTCAATGACCTGATAAGCTTCGAAAATCTAAACAGAATTGAGTACAACAAGGATAGAGAGCTCGCCATTTTCATGTTCATAACAGAAGATGCTTATACCAATGAAAACGTCTTGGGTTTGGCCTATCGAAATACATCTTTTGCTTTGATGGGAGGGAGAATAAAAGAATTAACAGGAGGGATTGGTCAACCTTCTGAAAACTTAGTACTGCAAACTGTTCTCAGGCATGAGATGGGACACCTTTTTGGGCTGGTGAATGTAGGATCAGCAATGCAAACTGACCATCAGGACACAAAAAATGGCCACCACTGTGATGTAGAAGACTGTCTCATGTATTATGCAGTTGAAACCAGCGACTTTCTTTCCAATATCACGAACAGCACATCCCCACAAGCACTTGATGCCCAATGTCGTGCCGATTTAACTGCCAATGGAGGAAAATGATTGATTGACATAGATCTTAAAAAGTCTTTACTTATTTCAGTGATAGCATTGTTATGCTATCGTGCTGTCAAAAATCAACTGCAATTCAAGCATTAATACTCGTGATAAAGTATATTTAAATTTTTATTTGAGATTAGATAAAACAAATGTTCTCATCGCGTGTGTTTGTCGTAAAAGTGAAATGGGTGAGGGTTTTATCGGATCTAGCCGACTTATAGTTAAATGTGATTTCATGAAAAAAGGCCAGTTCCATCTTCTTCTTCCGTTTTTGATGTTTGCAGTATTGCTTTCATCTTGTGGGACAAAAAGCAGTAAGGTTAAACCCAATGTATTGCTCATCACTGTCGATGACATGAACTACAATTCTGTTGGCGTTTTTGGTGCTGTCGTACCCGGTACCACACCCAATATCGACAAACTGGCATCACAAGGCATGAGGTTTGAAAATGCCCATGTCACCATAGCAGTTTGCCAGCCTAGTCGAGGAGTATTGGCTACAGGAATGTATCCACATAGGAGTGGGATTGAAGGCTTTTTTCATACCAAAAAAGACATTCCTACAATTGTGGAATTATTGAAAGAACACCAGTATTTTACCGGAGTATTGAGTAAAACAAAGCACTCTTCACCCAAAGAAAATACGCCATGGGATGTGGTGCGGACTCAAGCGGACCACATGGGCATGGGCAGAGATGCCAATAGATATTATGAGGAAACCAAAGCCTTTTTAAAGCAAGCCAGTGAAACCACAAAGCCATTTTATTTAATGGCCAATGCAAACGATCCTCATCGTCCGTTTTCCAATAGCGATCAGGAGAAAAGGGCCTATAAAGGAAAGGACATTTCCCCTCCCTCGAAAATATACAGTAGTGAAGAAATTGAAGTGCCTTCATTTTTGCCCGACATCCCCGAGGTGAGGTTGGAGATGTCTGAATATTATTCTTCTGTACGTCGGGCAGACGATGTAGTAGGGGCTGTGTTGAAGGCTTTAGATGAAAGTGGGCAAGCTGAAAATACAATTGTATTGTTCCTTTCAGATCATGGAATGGCATTGCCTTTTGCCAAAACAAATTGCTATCACAACAGTACAAAAACGCCTTGGATTGTTCGGTGGCCAGGTGTGGTAGCACAAGGCAGCATGAATAATCAGCATATTATCTCTGGGATAGATTTCATGCCTACAGTATTGGAGGTCTTGGGTATTGACATTCCGAAATCGGTGGATGGACGTTCATTTGTTCCTCTTTTGAAAGGAGCAAGTCAAGGTGACAGGGAGTTTGTATTTACCCAGTTTCATGAAACCTCTGCAAAAAACAGGTTTCCGATGAGAGCGGTACAAAGTAGAAAATTTGCTTATATTTTTAACGCATGGTCGGATGGCACAAGAGTCTTTAGGAACGAGTCTCAATCGGGTAGGACATTTAAAGCCATGCAAGAAGCTGCAAAAACGGATAGTGCCATAGCCAAAAGGGTGGACTTGTTTTCTCGTCGGGTTTTGGAAGAGTTCTATGATTTGGAAAAGGATCCGGATGCACTGGTGAACTTGATTGATGATAAAGGTTATCAGACAGAAATTGCGGCTTATAGAAAAAGGCTAAAGGAATGGATGCAAGAAACCGCAGACCCTGCCTTGGAAGCTCTGGAAGGAAGAGAATCTAAAGAAAAACTGCTTGCTTTTATGGAAAAAGAACAAGCCTTGGCAGATTTGAGAAAGAAGAAGAATAAAAAATAAAAAAGATATGATGCATAGGGAATTTAAAATAAACTGCCTTTTGGGACTTTTTATAGTAATTTTCACTATTTCTTGTTCCACCAAGGAATCTAGTTCAATCAAGGAAAAATTGGGTGACAAGCCTAATGTCATCATCATAATGGCTGATGATATGGGTTATGGCGATTTGAGTAGTTATGGTCATACTTCCATCAATACTCCGAACCTAGATAGAATGGCAAAGGAAGGAATGCGTTTTACAGACTTTCATTCGAATGGAGCAGTTTGCAGCCCAACCAGAGCTGCTTTGGTTACAGGAAAATACCAACAACGGGTAGGAGTAGAAGGTGTAGTTACTGCCAAAAGCCACCGTGAAGTGGGGCTGGCAATTGAAGAAATTACATTCGCTGATGCAATGAAATCAGAAGGGTATGTGACAGGTATGGTGGGCAAATGGCATCTTGGATACCCTGAGCGCTACAATCCTATTCACCACGGTTTCGACGAGTTTGTCGGGTATGTCAGTGGTAATGTGGACTATCATTCACACATAGATCAGGAAGCACATGAAGACTGGTGGTGGCAGAATAAACTCCAAAAAGAAGAAGGCTATTCTACAGATTTGATTACCAAGCATTCGGTAGCATTTATCAACAAACACAAAGACGAGCCTTTTTTTCTTTATATACCACATGAATCTCCTCATGGCCCTTTTCAAGGGAGAAAATCTAAACCATTTAGAGTAATAGGTCAGAAGAATACTACAAATCCTGAAGAGAATTTGGAGGCGATTTACAAAGAGATGATAGAAGTGATGGATGAAGGCATTGGGAAAGTGATCAACACATTAAAAACTTTAGGAATAGAGGAAAATACTTTGGTGTTTTTCTG
>CAXBNB010000132.1:0-8275 GCA_963976505.1 uncultured Reichenbachiellaceae bacterium | reverse complement strand
GATATCCGAAATGGATATGAACGACATGATGGAACAGAAAATTATCAATGCCTACGCATTGATAATGAAGATGTACTATGGTGTGACCATTAACATGGAAAAATACTTTCTATATACACTTATAGACCCTACAACAGGACTGAAAAAACATTATAGGATTGAGTTGAATCCTAATTTCTGTGAAATCATATTAAAAGGAGAGCTACCCAATTTATCTAAGGATGACATCAAACATCTGTTAGACAACTTAAACAACCTTCAAGAGTGGATGGATTATTTGCCTTCCCACCTTTTCGAATTCCAGGGCATCATCATTTTCAAACTTAGAGATCAAACCAATGAAGAAGTACTTTCCAGAATTAAAGATGATTTGCTCAAAAGGGACAGCATTGTAAACAAAGAAGGGTTTGATCAACTGGAAAACAGGTTTCGTTCATTGTTTCAACTTCCGGAGTTGAAACTGGGAATAGCCGGATACCAAAAAAGTTCGAACAGCTTTATGAATTTCGGTAAAAGGATTGTTAGGAGTATCCTAATCGGAAATCAGGAAGGGATATGCTGTACCGTCACTAACAATTCTATCTACGATTGGTTTGCCGACAACCCTGAACCTATGGTGATTGATGACCTCACCAAGAGCACTAAAATGGGAGGCTATGAACAAAAACTTATTCAGGAAGGATTGCAAACACTGATTCTAGGACCTCTTTTTTTCAACAATGAATTTGTAGGGCTGTTAGAGATAGCAACACCCAACGCTGGAGAACTGAACACCATTACTTTAAGTAAGGTGAGAGAAGTCCTTCCGTTATTTGCAGTAGCGGTAAAGAGAAGTTCGGAGGAAATGGAAACCAAAATACAATCCATTATCAAAGAAAAATACACTTCTATCCATCCTACTGTAGAGTGGAAGTTTGTAAATGCTGCTCCTGATATATTGACGCAAGAAAGTGAAGGGAAAATTGTAGTCCCTAAACCTATCGTCTTTAATGATGTCTATCCGCTTTATGCGGCATCCGATATCAGAAGTTCTTCAACCGAACGCAACAAGGCGATCAACTCTGATTTGAAGGAACAATTGCAGCTTGCTAGAACTGTACTTAAAAAAGCGCACCAGTTGAACAACCTGCCAATTCTTGAAGAAACAATTTTCAGGCTAGACAATTATTATAAAGTACTGAAGCGCAAGCTCATTTCAGGAGATGAAGTCACCATACTCGAGTTTTTACAAACAGAAGTAGAACCCCTTATGGACAATTTAGAAGCCAATATCTCGGGCTTTGCAGCAGAGACAAATGGCTACAAGCTTCAACTAGATGACAACTTAGGTGTGGTCTATAAAGCAAGAAAAGATTTTGAGGACAGCCTGACAATGATCAATGAAGTGACCAGTAGTGTCCTTGATGAAGAAGAAATGAAGGCACAGGAAATGTTTCCTCATTTTTTCGAAAAGTACAAGACCGATGGCGTAGAACACAATATTTATGTCGGGGCTTCTTTGTCTGAGAAACTAAAATTTGATAAGGTTTACCTGCGCAACTTGAGGTTGTGGCAATTGATGGTAACAGTAGAAATAGCTAGAAAAACAGCTTCTATGATTCGAGAATTGCCCTTACCGCTGGAAACTACGCACCTGATATTAGTACACAATGCCCCATTGTCAATTCGGTTTAGAATGGATGAAAAGAAATTTGATGTCGATGGAGCCTATAACATTAGGTATGAAATCATCAAAAAGCGGATCGATAAAGCTTTGATAAAAGATTCAGACGAGCGTGTGACTCAACCCGGCAAAATCGCCATTATCTACAGTCAGGAGAAAGACGCTATAGAATACATGAAATATATAGAATACCTAAAAGCGAAAGACTTGTTGATTGGTGACTTAGAAAACCTAGAACTGGAAGAGCTACAAGGAGTGAATGGACTGAAAGCCCTCCGTATAGCAGTGAAAATAGAGAAGTCTTCAATCATGAAGGAGGTTGAAGACATCCTTCAAAAAGCATAGGACCAATTTCGAGCAAAAGAAAAGCCTCTTCCAGACAATGGTCCAGAAGAGGCTTTTTATATATTTTGAACTTTTATCTTAGTTCTTGCTTTCTACGTTTTTCTTGCTTTCTTTTCTTGCATTTACAAGGAATAAAGCATGCACTGATGCCGCAAGGAAAATTACAATATTTACGAAAATGTCAACGCCACTCGTAACTGCTGGATTAAATAGGTCAAACATGACTTCAATGTTTTAGTTTCAATTAATATGCGAATATAAAAAGAATTTCAAAATGTATGTCAAAAGCATTGGTAAACTTCTAAAGTTTAGTGTTTACCCTCATTTCTTAAAGCGAAAACAATCTACTTCATGGTCATTTACCAATCCAGTAGCCTGCATGTGGGCATACATAATTGTACTGCCAACAAATTTGAAGCCCCTCTTTTTCAAGTCTTTGCTCAAAGCATCCGACTGAGGTGTGGTGGCTGGCACCTCTTTCATTGATTTCCGATTACCTGCGATCGTTTTGTTATCTACAAACGACCAAATGTATTTATCGAAACTGCCAAATTCTTTTTGCACTTCCATAAAAAGCTTGGCATTGTTTACCGCAGCGTTAATCTTTAGCCTGTTCCTGATTATTGATGGGTTTTGGATCAGCTCTTCTATCTTCTGATCATCGTATTTTGCTACTGCTTGCACATCAAAGTCAGCAAAAGCCTTTCGATAGCCATCCCTTTTGTTGAGCACTGTACTCCAACTCAGACCAGCCTGAGCACTTTCTAATATCAAAAATTCGAAATGCACCTTGTCGTCATGCACTGGTACGCCCCACTCTTCATCATGGTATTTTTCATAGGCTTCAAAAGTGTTTTCAGCCCATGTGCATCTTTTTTTAGTCATTGTTCTATGGTTTGAAGGTCTATCTCTTTGGTGAAATCTAAAATCATTTTTACGACATTATGATAAAACGAAGTGTCTATTTTATCAAAAGTGTCGGTATGCCTGTGGTAGTCTCTGTGGTCTTCAACGCCAAAATACACAAACGGAATACCTTCCTTGTGAAATTCACCATGATCCGACTGATATGTCCAGTCTTCAGACCCAGTGTTCTTTTCATCATGCCCTTGCTTCAAAGCCACCCCATTGTTCTGTTTGTTCACTTTATTCAAAACAGGCTTCAATTGGGGGTAATGCGTGGCACCACTTACATATATTTCATTTTTGTCGTTTCGGCTGATCATGTCCATATTGATATTCAACACTACGCTCTCTGGCTCAAGTGATGAAACAAAATACCTGGCACCCTGCAATCCAGACTCCTCTGCATCAAAAGCTGCAAAAACAAGGGTATGTTTCGGTTGGTGTAGTTTGAAATACTGAGCTATGTACAAAAGCGCTGCTACCCCAGAGGCATTGTCATCCGCTCCAAAATAGATTCTTCCGTTTCGTTTTCCCAGATGGTCGTAATGCGCAGAAATGACTATTATTCTGTCTGATTCGCCTTTTATCATCCCAATCAGGTTGTGCCCAATCAACCTTTCCCGCCCTGATTGAAACTGAAATTTTTGATCAAAAGAATCGGTCAAAGGCTGCAATCCCAGCTGTCGGTATTGTGCTGAAATGTATTCTCTTGCCCTCTTATGACCTACTGTCCCTGGATATCTGCCTCCCATTTCTTGTGAAGAAAGTAGTTGGAGGGTGGAAATCAATTCCTCTTTGGTTTGCGCTTTGACTTGATCAAACCCAAACACAAAAGCAATGACAAGAAATATATTGGAGTGAAACTTCAAGTTTATTTTGGGACTACATTCAATTTATCTATTTTTCAACGTTGTAAATTTGAAGTTATTCGAATGTCACTTAAATTCTAAGAAAATGAAGTTAAAATTAAAAATTCTGGTTTTGGTACTGATCCCTTTTGGAATTTTTGCCCAGTCGGTAGAGGATGAAATCAACATAGCAGGATTCCGTTTTCTGGATTACAACAACCAACTGCCAGACGACTTGCTTTCTTCAAAAACAGCTGTATTTGTATCGGTACCAACAAAATCCAGAAATACACCTGAAAGAGGAGACTGGAAAACCTTTTCAGAAACCGCTCATAGCCAGTTTAAGAAAATGGGAATAGATGCCGTCGCGTATTATTTCATGGACGACCTCAAAGCTGGTAACGACCCTGCACTCTTTTTCGCCAAAGAATTAGAAAAAAGACAAGTAAAAAATATTATCCTATTGAGTCAGGTGCCCTTAAAGATAGCCGGCAAAGTCACAGAACGGTTTGTAATAGTGATTACTCCTTTCAATGGTGAAAATTCATTTATCTCCAACGGGCAAGACGCCTGGAAAACACAGGCCAAAGATTATGACAAAGCACTTAAAACGCTTGGTAAAGATGTGTATAGATCTAAACAACCAAAAACCAATTTTCTTATCCCTGATTTCCCTGAGTTTTTTGAAGATGCCGACATCATCAAAGGCCGCAGGATTCCAACATTTGCCAGAGACCTGAAAGTAGATAAACTGGCCATCCCCAAAAGCACTTTGGTGGAGATACCAGACAACAGACCGGGCGGTGCGATCAACAAAAGCGTGGAAAAGGAAATAACAGAATACAACAAAAATGTGGTAAGAGACAATACCAAGCTGGAAAATATCATGAAGTCTTATCCGCTGAAATACGAATTGACTGAGTCAAGCTCAGACGAAGAATTGTACAAACTGGGCTTTCAATATGTGCTTCTCAAACTGAATACCTCCGGAACAAACATCCGAAGAATGTTGGACTATGAGATTGATCCTTATGAATCTGATTTTGTCACTGTAAAAAATAAAGATGGAAAGGTCACCCTCCGGAGCATTCCAGTCAACGCTCCGGTGTATAAATACTACGTGAAACACCTCTACACAAAAGATGTATATACCGGCGACAAATGGGATGCCGACGAAACCTGGGAAGATGCCCTCCAAAATTTCATCATGAAAATGAAGGAAGATTTGAAGCTTAAGTGATCTGAAATATTGGTTAAATCTTAGCGGTAAATAAAAAGTGTAAGGTGCATATTCAATTGTGCTCCGATCAAATTCATAACTAAATGGGAAACTGGGGAACTGGAATTTCTTCAAATGACACTTTCGAGGACATCAAAGATGAATTCTTCGAACTCTATAATAAGGAACTTGAACCAAAGGAGATAACCAATAAACTTATCAACTCAAATCAAGAGATAATAAGCAATAAAGAGGATGCTAACAACTTTTGGTTTGCTCTTGCTCTTTGCCAGTGGGAATGTAAATCCCTCGAACCAGAACTTCTGAAAAGAGTCAGCAAAATTATTGAATCAGGAACGGACATGGACCTTTGGAAAGAACTTGGAGCAGAGAAATCCGAACTAACCAAAAGGAAGAAGGTTCTCGTTAAGTTTCTAGAAAAACTTAACTCGAAAAAGAAGAATCCTAAAAAAAGGAAAAAGAAAGTATTCAGAGACTCTATTTTTAAAAAAGGTGATTGCTTAAGTGTCCAACTTTCTAATGGATCCTTTGGGGCAGCTTTTGTCTTGGAGTCGGAAGAACAAACTGAATATGGTTTCAACTTAATAGCTATTTGCAAATACAATTCCGAAAAACTTCCTAGTATCGATTTTTTTAAAACAGCTTACGTCCTATTTTCAAAACAACAAGAATCTCCTGAAACCTTTGAGGACTATTAATTAGTTGGTATATGGCTTCACATTTTAAAGCAAAGGAGGTTAATTTAACAATTATCGGGTCTCTAGAAACTAAGAATACCTATAACATGAGTAAAGACTACCGAAGCTTTGTCCATTGGAAATATCTTCCAACACAAATTGAGAATCAACCCGTACTTATTTCAAAGCATGGAGCGATTCGGACTGAATTGAAACTGAAGTCAATGAGAAATAAAACATGACCCTAACAGGCATTATCAAGCATAGACTAACTGAGCTATATGCAAAGAGCATTTGAATCAGATAATTTTAGAGAAATAAACAAGCGGTCAGCCAACGGATTTTAGCTGATCGCTATAGCAAATGTGAAATCCAATAAACCTAATGGAAAAAACAATATTTGAAGTCACCAAAATGGATTGCCCTTCCGAGGAGAATCTTATCCGGATGAAGTTAGATGGAATTTCAAGTATTGCGAATTTGGACTTTGACATTCCGAACAGGAAAATGACAATTTTTCATAGCGGAGATTTAGACCTAATCGAAAAGTCAGTTATCGAACTGAATTTGGGCGGTAAGAGAATTTCTACCGAACAAACCAAGCAGATAGATTTTAAAGAAAACACAAACCAAAAAAAACTGCTTTGGACAGTTTTGGCAATCAATTTCGCGTTTTTCTTGATCGAAATGACATCTGGGCTAATTTCAAAATCTATGGGACTTGTTGCCGATAGTTTGGATATGCTTGCGGACAGTTTCGTTTATGGGATTAGTCTTTTTGCAGTTGGCGGAACACTTCTTAGAAAAAAACGGATTGCAAAACTTGCAGGATATTTTCAAATCACTCTAGCAATAATTGGATTTGCGGAGATTTTAAGACGATTTTTTGGACACGAAAAACTCCCCGACTTTACTACAATGATTATTGTTTCAATCTTCGCTTTAATTGCAAACGGAATTTGCTTGTATTTAATGCAAAAGTCGAAGAGCAAAGAGGAAGCACACATGAAAGCGAGTATGATTTTCACTTCAAATGATGTGATTATTAATTTAGGTGTTATCACCGCAGGAATTTTGGTAAACTGGCTAGGCTCTAGCAAACCCGATTTAATTATTGGGATAATCGTTTTTGTATTGGTAATACAAGGGGCATTTAGAATTCTAAAATTAGGCAAGTAGAAAGAATAGCTATAACTCATACATCAAATCATGTTTTTAGCTGCTAGAAGGAAGGTTTGAGCTTACTCTAGCTCCGCTGAACCTGCGATTCAGCACATGGAAAAGAAGAGGTATGAGCTGAATCACAGATTCAGCTATATTGCAACCGAAACAAAATACACATCAAGCACCAAGGAGGAAAACTAGGTTACACACAAATATTTTCACCGCGTCAATTACTTCAATATGGCTTTATGTCTGTAAAAAAGTTGTCTTTGATTAATTGTATAAAAACCAATCAGTACAAAAGCACCAATTTCCGCAAAAGTACGTGTGAGCCAGATCCATTTGACTTCATGATCTAAATAGGCAGAAGTGACGGCCAAGAATAGAGCTACCAATACCAATCCTTTAAGTAAGTGTAGCAGAATAGAGACCAGCAGTTTGCCAATACTCTGCAAGTAAGCACCGAGGATATAATTAGGCCCTGCCACCAAAAAGAAAAGGAAAAATAAGCCCAAAGCATCTGCTTCCATTATTTTAAATTCATCGGATTCAGCACCTGAAAATATCCTCACCAAAAAATCTGGAAACAGAAAACCAATAGCGCTAACAACAAGCCCTAGAAGAAAGGTGAATAACAATGAAAACTTGAATGTGCTAAGCACCCGCTCAGGCAATCGCGCACCTATGTTAAACGACATAATGGGCAATGCAGAAATCATAGCGGCTGTAAAGAGCCGTAAAAAGATGAAGCTCAAATAATTGATAATACCGAATACAGCAACTGCCGATACTCCAAAAGGAACCAAGCTCCTATTGATCAATATCAAGCCTATCGAAAAAGAGATTTCAGACACAAATGAAGGCACACCGTAGTTGAGCAGTTCTTTCCATTCTTTTATTTTAAGAACGAATTGATAACCCTTGATTCTTAAGTTTCCATGTTTCTTGTTGATGTAAACAATGAGATAAATGGTGGAAAACAAAACAGAGATACCTGTTGCAATGGAGGCACCCTCGACACCAAAGGGAAATACGATGATCAAGAGTACGTCCAGTAGAATATTGAGAGCTACTGCTAATACGGAAGCGTTTCTAGCCACTTTTGGTGCTCCATCATGACTGACCACATTCCCTAAAATCATCCAAAGGAGGAAAACAGGCGTCCACATAAATCCCCAATACATGTAGTCGTAAGTCGCATCGAATAGCGCTGATTCCTTGGCACCAACTAAGAAAGAAACAATGTCACTGATGACAAAGGGTGTGAGTACGTTCACAACCGCACCAAATACTAAAGTCAGGGTACTCGTAAACTGAAAAACCTCCTGTGCTTTGCTATAATCCTTAGCACCTAGACTTTTACCTATCAGTATTCCTCCTCCAATAACCAAGGTCAAACCAAATGCGATGAAGATGGTAATGATAGGGCCAA
>CAXBNB010000131.1:0-8281 GCA_963976505.1 uncultured Reichenbachiellaceae bacterium | reverse complement strand
CATTATTCTCAGCATCTAACTCAGCAAATTCATACATTCGGTTGAAAGCCACTTCCGCTTCCTTGAGTTGAATGTTGGCCATGAATATTTTGATAAGAGAGGGTATAATCCCTGACGAAACGGAAAGCAAAGCCACCATTTCTCCCACCAATAATTGTCCTTGAACAACGTTGAAGGACAAGTAGCCTATAAGTGCCATAGAAAATAGGGTGCCTGAAAGCTCATTGACCAAACCGTACCCCACTCCAACCTTTCCCAACTTAAAAGCTTTCTCTTGGAAATTTCCATAAATAGCAGAAGTGATCCTGCTGAAAATTCCTTCCCTTCCAGAAGATTTGATGGCCTCAATGCCTTGAATGGTATCTACATAGTTGCTTTCATTGCTTGAATAGGCCTTCATTACTTCTCGTTGTGAAAACGAAAGTTGTTTGCCGTATTTTATGGCAATTAAGCTATAAAATACCAACGCCACCAATACTGCTACTCCAAGCCAGACATCATAATAAAACATAAAGACACACGATACTAAGACCAATAGCACATCTATCATAATGCTACCGACTATCAAACTCACTGTTCTTTGAATTCGAGCGGTATCATTCATTCTCGCTACCAAATCACCTGTTTTCCTGTGATCGAAAAAAGACTTTGGCAACTGCAATAACATGGCGTAAAACCGATCTATAATCCAGATATTGAAGTCTTTGCTCTGCTGGATGAGCATACTGCCTCGGATATACTGCAAAAAACCACGAAATAGCAGCAATACAGTAAGCAATGACATGCCCAAGATCAGTTTAGTCATTTCTTTTTCAGGAAGTATTTCATCAATTAATTTTTGTGAATACAGCGCCGTGGAAAGACCCAATGTAGTAATGCATAGTCCGATGATGGCCACAACAGTCAGCAAGCTCATGTCTTCCTTCACTAGATCTATGACCCACTGTATTCGTGCGTTCTTTGTTGGTTTATCGGGTACAAAGCCATCATCTGGCACCATGGTGAGCAATGTCCTTGACTTCCAACAGTCCAGAAGCATTTTTTCATCATAAATACGAATTCCTTCTGCAGGATCAGCTACAATAAACTTTCCATCCTGATGACAAAAAAGTACTATGTAGTGCTGTAAGTGTTTATTCTTTACTACATGCAGAATGACTGGATGCGAACTGGCCTTCAGAGACTCCACGTCAGACTCGTAACCTTTTGAATTAAACCCAAGTTGAGTTGCTGACTGGTACAAGCCGAGCATTGTGGTGCCTTTGCGAGTTGTGCCGCTTTGATTTCGAAGGTTTTCTAAGACCAATTCTTTACCAAAATACTTCCCAATCATGGCTATGCAAGCCACTCCACAGTCGGCTTGATCCATTTGTTTGATGAAGTGCTTTTTGTATTTTTTCATTGGTTTATTCAAATCTCCAATAATTCAGATTATAAGGCTATACCGCCGAACAGCTTACCCTTATATTGTCATCCTGACGAAGGCAAGTCAGTTCTTCACCTTCCTAAGCATCTTCTCTATCTTTGCCAACAGGCGTCTCGCTTGTGCTTCTATATTCATTCTTAAAATGCCTATTGCCTTTTCAATGCCTCCAAGACCACCGATATCTTAGTCTTACCTTTAAACGACTTCACCAATTTTCCTTCCCTGTCATAAATAAACAATGCGGGGACAGATACCGAACCAAAGGCATCAAACACATCCTGCTCATCCACCATGGCAAAATGTATATTGCCCTCATTCAACTGAAATTCACTTTGAAAATTTTTGATAGCTTCTGGTGTTTCAGATGAAACCATCAACAATTCTGTGTTTTTCAATTCATTTATATTCTCCTTTATGTCTTTTGCTTCATTTTGGCAATAGTCGCATTCGCTGTTATAATACACCAAAATAAGGGGCACACCATTGTCTATGGCGTCAAGATCAAAGGGTTGGTCATCTAGCTTTTTGAAATGGTTAACAGAAAGGTTTTCTAAGCTATTCCTTATTTCATATTTTCTGGTAAACTTAGAATACGTGAGGTATGAAAGACAAAGTCCAATGAAGAGTAAGAATACCCCGATCAAACGCTTTGTTTGCTTCCTACTCATCAACTGAAATTTAAAGTAAGGAATACTATAAGGGTGATCCAGAGCAAGAAACCCAAGCCATAGGACTTAATGACAAGTGAAAGAGATTTATTAAAATCTTCTTTAAATGCCATTGAGATGCCAGCAGCTAGTACAAACCAATAACCTACTTCAAATACATTGACCACCTGCAATGGATATAAAAACCAGGGTTCTACTTGCACATCCAGAAAGGTATTTTGTAATGAGAGAGGGTAGAAGCTGGTAAATTCCTCCAAAGTAAAGTCAGTCTGTATGAAAGCAAACCATATTATTTTCAGCACTACTGGTACAAGAAAAACCACCTCTGCAATCATTGCAATTTGAAACTGCTTTTTAAAGGAATATTTTAGATCAAGGAAAAATACACCTACAAAAAGCGTAGTAGCTACAACAGAAAATTTGAAAAAATATAATAATGGTAGCGTTATATATCCAACCCAATACCAATCCTCTTTAAATGCAATGATTCTATTAATTTCACCAAAACTCATTTGGCCGGCATATGCATCAAAATAGAACTGATTGGTAAAGAATATTTCCTCCATGATGTAAGTAAACAGCACAGAAAATAAACATAGTATTATAAAGAAAACTCTTTTGTCAAAATGAAATAAAATGTAATTCATTTGTATATTAATAATCTCATTTTATTAACCTAACCAATCTGAATTTTAAATTCCTCTACCTAAGGAAAAATATTCATTTACATTACTCTTTGTTGAATAATCACTCTTACTTTAACTTTTCCTCTGTCCATATGAGGAAATTTCTCGCAAATTCTTACTACTTGATCAACGTTATGGGATCTAATGAAAAGTGTTTTTTTTATTACTTAAGCTTTTCAATAAATTCACCACTTTGTCTATTGTGCTAATATCAAGATTTACAAAAGATTAATCAAACACAATTCTGAAAGGCTATGTATTAAAAATGCATCTAAGCTGATTTTTTATTTGATTCTTGAGGAATTTTGAGTTCCGCAAACAACACACTTAGTTGAATGCTAGTTACTTTGTGGTTAAGACTACATCCCAAATTAACTTTTCTTGTCTTTTTTCTCATTTATCCAAGCTTCAATCGCAACAACAGTAAGATAGATGATCATAGAGCTTTGCACAAAAATAGCCATTGCGTCATATTCATAACCAGAATTGATTTTATGAATATTGATGCCTATTAGAAACAGAACCCCAAGAAAGGTGAGTATAGATCTTTTCATCATTTTCAATCGCAGAAAAAACAAAGTATAGGAAAATTAAACTCCTATACTTTAGTTATTATCAGCTTACTCATTAATACAATCATTGATATTATCCATTAAGTAAATAGCGCCAATGGCCATGCCTATAAAAAGAAATGGGCCTACTGGTGAGACTAAAGCAAGTCCTATACCCACCCCAGTCCCTGCGAAATCCCAAGCACTACAACCACCTTCAATTTTCTCCATCTTTTCTAAACTTAATTCTTTCATGATTTTAAAGTTTTAATGTTAAAAATTTATTTGAGAGAACAAGTGTAAATTATCTCACTACAGTATAATCGTAGTGAGAAAAAAAACATCAAAAAAATTAGCGAAATAGTACACAAACTAATACACCTATCAAGAGCAGTATTGCAATCATTAGAAATATTTTAGGTTTAAACTATTACATTTGGCTTGGTTGAAATGCTCTTTACAAATGATTGAGCTAGTAGCCCGCATCTGTTAGCTTTTGCTGTATCTTACCTCCAATTTGCATGCCCCATTGTTGTCCTATTTGCATAGACTCCTGCATGATCAGTCCAGATTTGGAGGTGAAACTTTTTCCTATAGGGCTTTCATAAAACTCAATCAGCCCTTTGATTTCCTCATGGGTTAGGTGCTTTTTGTAAATGGGCACCATTTTTTTCATCAAATCCGTCATATCGGCTGTAAGGTCCAGTTTGAGCAGTGTCCAGAAATCATCTGGAACTCCACTTTTCATAGAGCGGAATTGCTTGACCATTTGGTCTACCATAGGCGCCATGGTTTGCTTCGAACCGTTGACCTCCAAGAATTTGAGAATGTCTTGGTCAAAATTATTTTCCTGCCCATGACAGAAGGAAAATCCAATAAGTAATAAGGATAGAATTAATAGTTTGACTTTCATAATAAGTTTATTTAAAATTTCAATCTATTTTGGTGTATATTAAAGTGGATTATATGCGCATGGATATTTGTGATCATAAACACTAGCACTCCATTTGTTATTCAAATTGAGTTTATTGTTAAATGCATTGCTATCAGTTCCTCCATTTCTGCTTTCCATTTCCTTAATGTCAAGGACACGTCCTTTTACACTGACTTCTATCTCTACATCATCTTCATAATAATAACTGTTGGACAAATGGGAGTACTTTATCAAAAGACCCAACTGGCGGAGTTCTCTTAAAACGTCATATAACCTACTTTCTGATAAATCCAACTTACCAGCAAACTGTTGAGGGTTTCCTGTGGCCTTTCTTTTGATTAGGTCGTTAATTCGTCGAATCCTTGAAATCACTTTTATAACTGACATATGGAAAACAGGTCTTAAAAGTAAAACGAATACTTTGCGATCACATATTATTTATATGTGTAAAAGGCTGGTTATAATAACATATTTATGAAAATATATTGTAAAAAGCAAATAATTTTGGTTGAATTTATAGATGTGGTGATGATTGCTTGGATATAGACTGTCCTTTAATGAGCTAAATGGTTCCTTAAATGCATTTAAATAAGCTTTAAAGGGGGTATTTGAGGGTTTGAATTTCCCCAATCTTACAAATGAAATATTTTTAAAAATTCAACTTATGGGCATGATTTTTAACTTAAATAGGTTAATAATAACTTTAATAATCACCAAATATGGAGGTTATAATAGATTATAAATTATCTGTTCGATTAATATAAAGAGTACATGGTTGAGTCTTTGTTAGAGACCAAGGCTAGTGTAGGATTATAATCAATCAAATATTATTAATTTAGATCTTTTCAAATGGCTAAATCCATAGAATGAATTACCTTTCATTACAATTAAATTCAAAAAAAGTGCTCTTTGAAAATGTTTGTCGAGCCTTTTGATAATAGATAACTTATGAAAAAATTAATTTACTCAATTGCAGTACTCATCTTAATTGGTACTTCCTCGGTTTATTCACAAGACAAACGAAACTTATCCAATATCGCTATCCAAGTTGAAAGAAGCATTGTGAAGGGTGTGGCATATATGAATACACTTGCCATTGAAGGTGGGTACGTTTACTATTACAGCCTAGATGGGAAAGAAAAGTGGGGTGAAGGTAAAACGGACGACCGAACTATTGAAGTACAACCTCCAGGTACTCCGGCGGTTGGTATGAGTATTCTTAGAGCCTATCGAGCTACCAAAAACAAAGATTTGCTTGCTGTTGCGGTAGAAGCTGCCAATGCCCTGATCAAAGGTCAGAATGATTTGGGAGGTTGGGACCATAAAATCTATTTTGACCGGCCAAAAGGGAAAAAAGTAAGTTTCGATGATAATCAGACGCAGAGTGCGATTAGTTTTTTAATGGCATTAGATCAAGAGGTTGATAATGAAAACCTAACTAAGGCGATAGAAAAGGCACTTGATATGATGATCGAGTCTCAATTGGACAATGGTGGTTGGCCTCACAAGTATCCATTGCAAGGCAATTACCATGACTATGCCACTTTCAATGATGAGGGAATTAATGATTGCCTCCGGGTGATGATCGAGGCTAATTCCTTTTACAATAATAAAGCGATAGAAAAAAGCCTTGATAAAGTAGGTCGTTTTTTAATGATCTCTCAATTGCCACCACCACAACCTGGCTGGGCACAACAATACAACGAATTCCTTCAACCTGCTTGGGCTCGCACATTTGAACCTCCGGCGGTTTGTCCATATACTACCGTACACAATATAAATAGTTTAATTGACCTATATATAAGTACTGGTGAAGGAAAATACCTAGAACCCATACCGGACGCCTTGCGGTGGCTCAGAGCTTCCCAGTTACCCAATGGGAAATGGGGACGTTTTTTGGAAATTGGGACCAACAAGGCGCTTTATTATGATAGAGGCCGTATTCGCTTAGATTCACTGCACCAGCTTTCTTTGGAAAGACGTACGGGTTATGGCTATGAAACTGATATTTCTAATTCTTTGGAAGATGTAGAATTACGTTTTCAGCTTGTCAGCAACAATGCTTCATCATGTCAAAAAATAAACAAAGAGAATCGACTTAGTGAATTAGCGGATCAAGTTCAGGATATCATTAAATCTCAGGATAGGCAAGGCAGATGGATTGTTCGTCAAGACAAATTTCGAAAAGAAATCAGCGTGCAAAAATGGAATGGAGAATACCGCATAGAGGATCGCATATCTAGCGCTCTGTTCAATAGATATGTGGCGGTGCTTTCTGAGTTTTTGGAATTGTACAATGAATTGTAGATAGCTGATAATGGATCTAAAAAAAAACTGGACAGCAAGTTAAGTACTCACTAGTCTTAATGTCTCGTAAGAACTTGATAGATTTCTTTGTGTTGGAAACAATCCTATTTCATTTTAGGTAGACTCCAATTGTATTTTATGGCGACAATACGAATGATTACTATGGTGAGTACCGTGACGATCACATTGATGCTTTGATTTATAGAAGTGTTTTCTAAGAGAAAAAAGACTAGTGCACCAACCAAGCAGGCGGTAGCATAAATTTCCTTTCTGAATATCAGAGGAATTTCATTACATAAAATGTCTCTGATCACTCCGCCGACTACCGCTGAGACCATTCCCATCGCAATGGCTATGGCAGGATGAATGTCTAAAGTAAGAGCTTTTTGCATGCCCAGTATAGTGAAGATGCCAATTCCGATGGTGTCAAAAAGAAACAAGGTTCTGGTCATTTGGATCAGTTGCTTCCGAAATAGTAGTGTGACAGGTACAGCTAGTAAAATCGCTACCGAATAGTAAATGTCATTGACCCATGCAACAGGGAAGTTTCCCAACAGGATGTCTCGTACTGTTCCACCGCCTACTGCGGTAACAAATCCTATTACAGTAGCACCAAACAAGTCCATGTCCTTTTTGGCTGCCAAGCGTACTCCGCTAATGGCAAAAACGAATGTACCGAATACATCGAGAAAGTACAATATTTCCATGGCACAAAAATAATGGAGTTAGGGCAAGGTATACCTATTTAAAAACTCTTACTATCCCCAGGCTTGTCCTGGGGTCTCTAGGGGTTGACTCTAATTTTACGGGATATTACAACTTGTACGGTAAGGAGCTTTGTTGTTAAATCCATCGCCCTTAAGTAATTGTTGCTTCTTGTATCACTTAGGATTCCCTCAGCCTAGGCTTGGTCAATATAGGTTTCAACAACTTGGTTGCCTTTTTATGTTTGAAAACCAAAACATAACTCTGCCAAGCGAAAAATGGAGCAGCCAAAACGTCAATGGTATAATGTGCGTGTTGGATGAGTAACATCACTGCAACTAGTACAGTGATCAAAATGATCCATTTTTTCACTGGAGCTTTCACAAGCAGTACACACAATACCAAAGTAGCAGTGTGACCTGAGAAGAAAAGGTCTTTCATGAGGGTATAGTTGTTGTATATCGCAAACTCCAAAAGTGGGTCTTTTAAGGGGATGATGTTTACTGGTGCTTCGAGTGCTACAAAATAGAGTGTGATGGATCGAAATAAAATCAACACGCCGTAAGCAAGGTATGCTTTTATTAAGTTGTCAGGGGTTTTGATTAATTGGAGGAAAGTGAAAATGCAGACACCATATATCAAGACAAATATTGGGACGGATAAATCGACTGCAGGCAATTGGCTTAAGATGATGTCATTGAGCAAAATGCCTTGTCTGGTTTCGACAAAAGTCATAAATGCCCTGAGGAAGAAAATCTCAACGGATATAAAAATCATGGCCACAAGGGTCTGGTATCGGAACTTTGGTAGTTTGAGCTCCTTGAGCCATACATACCATACTAATTTTACCTGCTCCAATTCTAGTCAACTAAAAAAGTGCGCAAAGAAAATTTAAAGATTCAATAGTTGATTAACATTCCGTTAATATATTTTTCATTCATTGCATTCAGAATACGGTAATTTTTAAAGAAGGTTGATGTAATTATTTTGTAAGTATTTGAGTA
>CAXBNB010000130.1:0-8308 GCA_963976505.1 uncultured Reichenbachiellaceae bacterium | reverse complement strand
AATGCATGTCGAGGTTTTTTCCTCTTCGAATACTGCATCACTGGCAGTTGCCAAAGAGATTGCAGATTTGATTAAGAAAAAGGAAGCCAGCAATGAAACCTGTGTTCTTGGATTGGCTACAGGGTCTTCTCCGATTAGGGTGTATGAAGAATTGGTGAGGTACCATAAAGAAGAAGGATTGAGTTTTAAGAATGTAGTGACATTCAATCTTGATGAATACTTTCCCATGCAAAAGAATAGTGCACAGAGTTATTACTACTTTATGCATGAGCATCTTTTTGACCATGTAGATATTCTACCTGGAAATGTGAATGTACCCAATGGCTCTATTGCTGTGGAAGATGTATATCAATACTGCCTTGACTATGAAGCTAAGATAGATTCTTACGGTGGGTTGGATTTTCAGCTTCTGGGTATAGGAAGAACTGGGCATATCGGTTTCAACGAGCCGGGTTCACATTACAATTCATCAACTAGACTGGTGACCTTGGATTACCTGACAAAAGCGGATGCCGCTTCAGATTTTCACGGGATAGACAATGTGCCCAAGCGGGCAATCACTATGGGAATCAAAACCATCAAGGCAGCAAAACGCATAGTTTTGATGGCTTGGGGAAATAAGAAAGCAGAAATCATTAAAGAAGCGGTAGAAGGTGAAGAAACATCTTCAATACCAGCTACATTCTTACAAGACCATCCAAAAACCACGATTTTACTTGACGAAGAATCTTGCTCCGAGTTGAAAAGATTTAAAACGCCATGGTTGGTAGGGCCAGTTCATTGGACTGATCTAATGAAAAGGAAGGCTATTGTTTGGTTGAGCCAATATTTGGATAAACCACTATTGAAGCTGACAGATCGTGAGTACAATGACCATGGGATGTCAGAATTGATAGCAATGGAAGGGTCAGCTTATGATTTGAATATCCAGATGCACAACAGGTTACAAAGCACCATCACTGGATGGCCGGGAGGAAAGCCGAATGCTGACGATACCAAAAGACCGGAGCGAGCGGAACCTGCTAGAAAACGAGTGATACTTTTTAGTCCTCACCCAGATGATGATGTGATCTCTATGGGAGGAACCTTCTTAAGATTGGTTCAGCAAGGACATGATGTGCATGTTGCCTATCAGACTTCTGGAAATATTGCAGTAGCTGATCATGATGCCTTAAGATTTGCAGAATTCTCAAGGGATCTGAATGTAGTGAACAACGTATCTACTGAAGAGTTGGATAGTATAATTGAGCAAATAAGAAACAAGAAAGAGGATGACCTTGATTCACTTGAGATAAGAAAAATCAAAGGACTTATAAGAAGAGGAGAAGCAATTGCAGGAGCAAGATATTGTGGCGTCACAGATGATAAAATTCATTTTCTAGATATGCCTTTTTATGAAACTGGCAAAAGCAAAAAGAATCCAATTGGAGAAGAAGATATCCAGATCATACAAAACCTGATAGAGGAAATAAAACCACATCAGATATATGCAGCCGGAGATTTGGCAGATCCGCATGGTACACATAAAGTTTGTCTGGATGCCATTTTCGCTTCAGTAGAAAGGTTAAAAAGTAAAGACTTTATGAACGATTGCTGGGTATGGTTGTATAGAGGTGCATGGCATGAATGGCCTGCAGACGAGATTGAGATGGCGGTTCCATTGAGCCCTGACGAAGTGATGAGGAAAAGAAAAGCAATCTTCTTTCACCAGTCACAAAAAGATGGAGTAATGTTTCAGGGAGAAGACAGTAGGGAATTCTGGCAGAGAGCAGAAGACAGAAATGAAGGAACAGCCCGTCTTTACAATAAACTTGGATTGACCGAATATGAAGCCATAGAGGCTTTTGTGAGGTATAAGTATTAATCCTATAGTATAGAAAATGATACTCAAAGTAGAATCGTGAGTGATTAGTTTAGTTTAATGTGGCCGGGTCATTGACCCGGCTATTTTTTACCTCTACTTTTCGCTTATTATATAATACGCATTTTCCTGATCATGCTGGTCCGGGAGTGACCACTGTTTTTTTTAGTTTTAGACAAAATCACTGATAGATGAAAAAAATACAACAATTGTTTCTTTTAGGATGTTTACTGGTGTTCTTTTCCTGCCAATCACCTACCAAAAAACCGGGTAATTTTGAATTATTGCCCCTCCCTCAACAATTCGAAATAGGAGGCGTCAGTGATTTGAAATTTGAGGATGTTGTTAACTATTTTCCCTTGAATGAGGCTGTACTTCCTGTTCTAGGAGATCAGTTAGAAAATATTCAAGCTGCTGAGCAACAAGGTCAAGCGCAGATTGTTTTTAGCATTGATAGTCAACTGGATTTGCCAGAAGAAGGATACACTTTGAATATTACAGCGGAACAAATCACCATCAATGGTAAAGATAAATCAGGTCTGTTTTATGGGTTTAAGACTTTGGAGCAACTACTGGTAGATGCCAAAGAACAAGATGCCAATTTACCACTATGCAGTATCACTGATTACCCATTGTTGACTTACCGATCCATTCAGCTTGATATTAAGCATCACATGGAGACGAAGGAGTATTATTATGACTTGATGGATAAATTGGCCAGCTATAAAGTCAATGGGATTATCGTTGAACTGGAAGATAAGTTAAGGTACGAACGCCAACCGGAAGTAGGTGCAGCAGATGCCTGGAGTATAGGCGAATGGAAAAAGCTATCAGCATATGCAAGTGCTAGAAATATTGAGATAAGTCCTTTGGTTCAGGGATTGGGCCATGCATCATTTATTCTAAAGCATGATACCTACAAGCCTTTGCGCGATGATCCTGAAAGTGATTGGGCATTTAATCCGCTTGATCCCGAAACCTATAAAGTACAGTTTGATCTCTATCTGGATGCGATAGAAGCCACTCCAAATGGTAAGTATTTACATATTGGAGGTGATGAAGTGCACACCACAGGTCGCAACAGTGGGAAGTTACAGTTGGAACTGCAATTGATATGGTTGGATAAGGTGTCAAAGTTTGCAGCAGAAAATGGGCGTACGCCCATCTTTTGGGATGATATGCCTTTGAAACATGCTGGAGTCTATCGACCGATGTTTAATTCCAAACTAACCAAAGCGGAAGTGGATTCCGTATGGGCTGAAAACGAACACAAATTACTCAAATTCCTAGATCAGTTTCCTAAAAACTGTATATACATGAGGTGGAATTATAGCAACTCCGACGCTATTGGAAATGGCAAGGCGATGGAGTGGTTTAGAAAGCATGGAATGGAAGTGATGGGTGCAACTGCTGGGCAAACCCGATGGGTGTTGATGCCGCAGGCTGAAAGCAATATGAATAACATCAGGTCTTTTGCCCTGACTTCAATAGACAATGGGTTGAAGAGGTTGTTGTTGACACTTTGGGATGATGATTCACCACATTTTGAACTTTACATGAGGGGTATCATTGCTTTTGCAGAATATACATGGTCGGGAGAAAAAAGACCCAAAGAGGAATTAAAAGCAGCTTATCGTCACCGTGAATTTTCGCATAAAGCATCTGGTAATGAATACGCTTTTATTGATCAACTCGAAACCCCGGTTGCCTTTTGGAAAAATGCCTTACTTAAAGGTAACAGTAGAAATTACCTGATAAAGAATGAAAATGCGATCAAAGAATCGGTGATAGACCTTCCGGAAATGGACAATAAGGGAGAGTGGACAAAGCAAAATGCAGACCGATTGGAAGCTGCAGAGAAGGCATTGGCAACCTGTGACAGTGTCGCTGTGAGGATAGCTGAGATGAAGAAACTGGCTGTACGCAATAGCTATAATTTGGAAGTTTATGAGCAAGTAAATGAACTAGTCAGATTTAGTTGTAATGCACTGGTAGCACTGAAGACATTGGAACAATCTAAAAATGAAGAGCAAGAAAAAGTGGCATTGCTGAACGTAGCAAAACTCAATGATAAATTTCAGACCATGAGAAGTGAGTTTGAGTCCGTTTATGGAAAAACAAGAATCCTCACAAAACCGGATAATTTCATTCTTGATCAGGACCACCACAGACACCTTGCCAATCAAACCGTATCATTCGATTGGCAATTTTATGCTGAAATGCTGTTTTTAGAAAAGCTTGAAGAATTAAAATATTAATAGTAAATGAAACCAACATTGATTGTTTTGGCTGCTGGACTTGGCAGCCGATATGGAAGTTTAAAGCAGATTGACAAATTTGGTCCATCAGATGAAACCATTGTGGATTATGCCATCTACGATGCAATTGAGGCTGGCTTTGAGAAAATTGTATTTGTTATTAGAAGAAGTATAGAGCAGGAGTTTCAAGAGATTTTTGTAAAGAAATTAAGCTCAAAAGTTAAAATAGAGTATGTATTTCAGGAATTGGATGTGTTGCCGGAGGGATTTGAAGTACCGGAAGGAAGAGAAAAACCATGGGGAACAGCCCATGCGGTGATGACAGCAGCAGAGAAAATAGACGAACCATTCGCTATTGTGAATGCGGATGATTTCTATGGTCGAGATTCTTTGAAAGCAATATTTAATCATTTATCCGGATTGAATAATGATGAACTGGATGCTTGCCTCATTGGGTTTATTTTGGAAAACACTTTATCCGAACACGGAAGAGTGTCTCGTGGTATTTGCAAGGTGAGTGATCAAGGAATGTTGGAGGAAATTATAGAACGTACTCACATTTACAAAAAAGAAGGTGGAGGAGCGTATTATGAGGAGAACGACGAAAAGGTAGATTTAACAGGAAAGGAAATCGTATCCATGAACTTGATGGGGTTTACATCTAAGGTTTTTGAATTGATGCAGGATCAGTTTGTGGCGTTTTTAAACAATCAGGGAACTGAATTGAAATCTGAATATTTTATTCCATCTGTGTTGGACAATGTCAGAAAAACCGGAGTGAAAGTTCCAGTGTTGATCTCTACAGAACAATGGTTTGGTGTGACTTATCAGGATGATAAGCCAATTGCCAGACAAAACTTACTTGACTTGGTGGCATCCGGGGTTTATCCAGAGAATTTATGGAAATAAGCAAAAGTGAAAAAATGGATGTAACATCCATTTTACAGGAGTTCGATATCAAAGGCAAGGTACTGAGTGCAAAACCATTTGGGAGTGGGCATATCAATGATACTTTTCATATTGAAAATGCAGATAGCAAATACCCTGATTACCTGTTGCAAAGGGTAAATCATGAAGTATTTAAAGATGTGCCTGGCATGATGGACAATATCTGGCAGGTAACAGAACACTTCAATAAAAAGAATAGTATTCCTGCAAATAGCTTACACAATCAAGAGACGCTAGAGCTTGTCAAAACCCATGAAGGGAAATTATTTACCAAGACTGCTGATGGAAACTATTGGCGCATTTTTGTCTTTAAAAAAGGCTTGAAATCTTATGATTTGGTGGAAACGCCAGAACAAGCCTATGAAGGAGCCAAGGCATTTGGTTTGTTTTTCAATCTTTTGTCGGATTTTCCTACCGACCGATTGATAGATACCATTCCTAATTTTCACAATATTATCTTACGACTCCAAACACTAAAGCAGGTAGTTGAAAAGTTTCCTAATGGAAGGACAAAGCAGGTAGAAAAGGACATCAAATTTGTTTTTGAAGTATCTGAGCAAATGTGCCAAGTGGAGAAGCTTAAATTGAAGGGAGAAATACCAATCCGAGTGACCCACAATGACACCAAATTCAACAATGTTATGTTGAGTCAGCAAGACAAGGGAATTTGTGTGATAGACTTAGATACCGTTATGCCCGGTGTAGTGCATTATGATTTTGGTGACGGCATTCGTACCGGAACTACCACAGCAGCTGAAGATGAAACGGATTTGTCGCTGGTGCAATTTGATATCAACAAATACGAGGCTTTTACCGCTGGTTATTTGGACGTAACCCGAGAAATATTATCTCCTATAGAGGTCGATCTAATAGGGTTGTCAGGAGCACTTTTCGCTTACATTATGGGAGTGAGGTTTCTTACGGACTATATTTCTAATGATGTGTATTATAAAATAAATTACTCCGAACACAACCTTCATCGTGCCCAATGCCAGTTCCAATTGACAAGAAGGATTTTGGAAAGGCTCCCTGATTTAAACAAAATAGCGCTCAGAGAATCACAGACAAGTACTTATGTTAAAAAGTAGTACGGGTCGAAATGTGGTATTCATAAAAGTTAATAGAATATGAGAATTAAATTGAAGACCATTGTATCACTTGCGCTGATAGCCATTTGTCAACAAGCAATTTGTCAATCCTCGAAAACGACAGTAAAAGTACTTTCTTTCAATATTTTACACGGAGCTACTACCAAAGGTGATTTTGACTTGGATAGAATAGCCCAAGTAATCATAGATTCAGATCCTGATTTGGTCGCCCTTCAGGAGGTTGACTTCAAAACGAATCGAGCTAAAAAGTATGATTTGGCAACTGAGCTAGGTTGGAGAACAAAAATGGCTCCTTTGTTTGCTCAAGCCATGCCTTTCGATGGAGGAGGGTATGGTGAAGGTATCTTGTCAAAAACATCCTTTTTACAGACAAGAAATGTGGCTTTGCCTTTTTCTCCTGGAAACGAGCCTAGGAGCGCAGCAGAAATAACTACCATCTTAAGTTCGGGTGATACCATCTCTTTTATTGGGACACATCTGGATCATTTAAAAGATGAAAAAGATCGAATTTCACAAGCCAGTGCAATCAACAGGGCTTTTTCAACCAACAAATTTCCGGGCATTTTGGCTGGTGATTTGAATGCTACTCCCGAAAGTAAAACCATTAATATTTTCGAAGAATTTTGGACATCCTCTTATGACAAGAATGGTTCCAAGCCAACATTTCCTTCTGACAATCCAACTAAAAAGATTGATTATATTATGTTTTACCCACAGGAAAGATGGAGGGTAATTGAGAGAAGAGTGATACAAGATACTGTAGCTTCTGATCACTGTGCCTACCTTGTAACCTTAGAATTGATGGGAAAATAATTGAAGACATTATAATTTGCATTGAAATACTAAACGAAAAATCGAACAGCATGCAGAAAAAAATATTAGTAACTGGTGGTACTGGGTATATCGGGTCACATACAGTGGTGGAGTTGATCAAAGAAGGGTTTGAAGTGGTTATTATTGATAATCTGTCCAATTCTAAAATTGAGGTTTTAGACAATATTGAAAAAATCGCAGGAAAAAGACCTGTGTTTTATCAATTCGACTTATGTGATGCTGTAGAGTTAGAAGCATTTTTCAAAAAAGAAGGAGACATCAGTTCCATCATACATTTTGCAGCCAGCAAAGCTGTAGGGGAGTCGGTAGAAAAACCGCTTTTATACTATAAAAACAACCTCCAATCATTGGTTAATTTATTGGAGTTGATGAGGACATTCAGTGTTCCTAATATTGTTTTTTCTTCTTCATGCACGGTGTATGGTCAACCGGATAAATTACCGGTAACTGAAAGTACCCCCTATCAGGTAGCTGAATCGCCTTATGGCAATACCAAGCAAATCGGAGAGGAGATATTGAAAGATACTTGCAAGGCACACAGCGAAATTAAATCCATAGCCCTAAGATATTTTAATCCAGTAGGCGCACATGAATCAGCTTTGATTGGGGAACTTCCACTGGGAACTCCTAACAACTTGGTGCCTTTTATCACTCAGACCGCAGCTGGAATCAGAGAGCAGTTAAGCGTTTTTGGAAGTGATTACAACACACCTGATGGTACGGCTGTACGGGATTACATTCATGTCGTGGATTTGGCCAAAGCTCATGTGATATCGGTAAAGCGGCTTTTAGGAAATTTAAACAAATCTAATTTTGAGTTTTTCAATATTGGAACTGGTAATGGCAATTCTGTCTTGGAAACGATTCAGACTTTTGAAAAAGTGAATGGAGTAAAGGTCAATTACAAATTGGTAGATCGCAGACCAGGTGATATCGAACAAATCTATGCAGATACGTCATTTGCGAATGAGGAGCTGGGGTGGAAGGCAGAAAAAGGATTGGAAGAAATGATGTCATCTGCCTGGAAATGGCAGCAAACAGTCAAATAGGAATTTTACATCTTGGTAAATTGAATCAGTAGATAGCTTTACAAACAAAACAATAATTCGATGAAGGGCATATTTAATATTACATGGAAAATTACTTTTTTATCGACACTTATTTTCTTGTCGGGGTGCGAGACTACTGAAAAAAAAGTTAAGGAAAACAAGCCTGAAGTTTCTCGGGCTGACAAACCAAATATTATAGTAATCTATGCAGATGACTTGGGCTTTGGTGATTTGAGTAGCTATGGAGCC
>CAXBNB010000129.1:0-8319 GCA_963976505.1 uncultured Reichenbachiellaceae bacterium | reverse complement strand
AGTTTCTTGTTCCATTTCTGCACGCGAAAGGACAACCAACTCTGGCCCTTCCTTTATCAACTTAGGCATTCTGGGCATAATTTTCTCCAGTTCGTTCACATCCTTTTTTGCAAAACTAGATGCCACTTCATTTTCCTTATCATTCATTCCAGTCAACAAAAGAACAACAGCATATTTCCGCACCAACATAGATTTTATATTGCTACGAAACGATGAGCTGACTATCGACCTCAACAAACCTTCAATCGAACTTCCGTTTTTTGGAACAGGCATTTCAACAGTAGTACCATCCGGTGATAAGAGCAGTGTGGTTGGAAATTTTCTATCCTTATTCTCAGAAAGGTAGTTCAACACCGGATCCTCTTTGTCCAAAATGTTAACAGTTTTAGATTTTACATTGGAATATTGAAATACCTTTTCTGCCATCTTTTCAAACTGTACAATCTCGCTTTTTTTTGTCTGGCCATCGTAGAAATAATACAAAACATAGGGGTTGGGAGCTATTTCAGCAAACCCAATTTCCCTGATATTGAAACGACAAGCCATACTCACTAGCAGAACCATTGCACCACCTACAAGCAACAACCTTTTATTTGCGATGGCTTTATTCCATTCTCTTCTTTTCATATTGACTTATCTGTGTAAATAGACTTATTGTACTTCGGTATTGCCCTTGTAAAACAAAGCTTCAGCAGGTACTTCCTGTTTTTCTAGGCCTGGTTCTTCATAATGCAACGATAGTGCACTGCCTTCACTGCCCTGAAAATAATTGATCGTTATTGGATGCAATCCTGCTTCTAATGCTACCTCTCCTGAAATGAATTTTGCAGAGTGAGAACCATCACCATCTACTACTAAGTCATTTCCAATGAGTACTGTACTGCCATCGTCACTAACGGTTGCCAGTTTGTAGATACCACTTTTCTCGACTTTAATAAACCCGGTGTATCGCAATGCAAAGTTGTCATCTCTCAATTTTGGTTCAAGAGACACTATCGGTTCTACACCTTCTTTGAGCACACTCAGTGACCCGAAATCATTGACAGACTTAAATGCACCTTGATAATATTGATAAGCAATACCGGACACTAACCCTTCTTTACCAACCGATTTTTTCAAAACAGGGATGGCAACTTTAAATACGCTAGGTTCACCTGTGACCCAATCGCCTTCATCATTTTCCCAAAAAGTAATGGCATTGACAACAGTCGAATCCGCCAGCAACAGTTCCTTTTCATATTGCTGAGAATCAACAGTTGGCTTAGAACCGTCAAGGGTATATACTGTTTTGCCCGTTGTGCTTTCGGATTGAATTTCAACCTTCATTTTGCCTTCCATAATTTCCTTACCAACAGTAATGGCAGGTGCAGGGAAATTACGCTTAAATTTCTTTCGACGTATGTCTATTATGTTTTTACCGGATTCATCGTAAATCGTGGCAGTCACTTCAGATTTAAATTTCAAAGTAACAGGCTTGCTGTAAACAGTCGAATTCTTATCTGGAATAGATCCGTCCAAGGTGTAGCGTATCATTCCTTTTTGCCCTTCTCGAAGTACCATTTTCAACTCCAATTCATCCACATATTCACTTTTCCCTTTGGTATCGAACATGATAGGCGCACGTGACTTTGGCGCAAAAGCAATAGAGGTTTCCAACCATGAACCACAGCTACATCCTCCTCCGCCTTCTGGAGACAATATCATGCCATCAGCAGGAATCGTACTGATCCAACAATCTGGACGCAAACGTTCCCATTTAGACAAATCATTGCTCTCAGTATTCCACATGGTCACACTACCGCCTCTGTAAAACAGTGACTGATCGGTACAAGCATAACTTCCGCAACCGTGACCTCCTTTAGGCATGTCATTTGGCTGACGCTTGCCTGTTTGCAAATCAAACACGGCAGGTCTCATTATCAATTTACCTCCTGTAATGGCGGGCTTGGACATATGTCCTCCATGGTCACCACTGTACCAGCTCATTTCTTCTGTCCAACCAGATTTGCCATTCACTGCATCAAAAGTGTATATATGGTATTTTCCACTATTGGAAGAAGATAGCACCAATTTATCGTCACTGTGGATCAAGAAGAAAACAGTGATTCCAGCCACTACATCAAGCTTTTGTTCCCACAACTTTTCTCCTGTTTTCACATCCAAGGCAACCATGTAAAGGTTGTTGTTTAGCTTCTCTAAATCCAACCTTCTATTGTCAGATTTCATTGTTTTTGAATCTCGGCTTTCTACGAAGAATGCTTTTTTCTCACTCAGGGTAATAGTTGAATTGATGATCATGCCACCCTCATACTTCCACTGCAATTGGTTGGTGTTTTTGTCAAGTGAGAATAAGTTGTCACTCGATACTTTTCGAGCCAAATCTCCTTTAATGGCATCATACCAACTGGCGCCACCTGTGAAATCTGTGTAGATATTGTTCGGTTTCACTGCACTACCTATGATCTGACCATCAATATTTGCCAGGTATCCCCAATCAAATTGTTTGCCCGTACTTGCCCTGGGAGTGACTACAATGCTGTTGACTGCTTTGCCAGTAGCGGCATCAACCCTATGGCAATACTTGCCTACAGCTGTATAAACAAAATCGTCATCAGCCGACCAGTTGCTACAATCTCTTGGTACATTAAATCGTTTAAAATCAGGTTGACTATTGGTCCAAAGAAAAGTGCCATTGTAGGAATCCATAGCAGCAATCCTTTCTAATCCTTGAACAAAAAGACGCCCATTAATGGCCAATGGAGAGGTTTTCCTTGCATTCCTATCAGACTGGAAACGTGGGCCAGGACGTCCAATCCATTTCTCTTGAAAATCGGAAGTGGTGGTTGCTCCCCATAAACTTTCTCCTCCATAAGCGGAGTTGTCAGGTTTGCCATATTGATGAGACCAAACACCGGAATCTTCCAGTTTAGGTTTCTTCAATTTTGTCCATGTTTTTTCCTCTTCGCCTTCTGAATAATTTGCAAAGACAAACATCTTATCCTCTTTGTCAGATTTGTTCAACTCTGAAGAACGGATCATTACGACTCCATTTGGAATCACCGCATCAGATATCTCCTTTTCATATTGAGACAATGACTTACTGGCCACTACCAGATTGGCAAACTCCATGGGTAATTTGTCTAATTGATCAGACGACCAAATAGATATTTTCTTGCCGTAAACCCCATGTTTCAATAATGTTGCTCTTGCCTTATCTACGTTTTCAGGAGACTCCACTCCTATCACATGATAGCCACCTTGTTTGGCTATTTCGAAAGCCAATTCTCCACCATCAAAACCAAAAACCAAACACATGCCTTGTGAGTTATTGTCTTTCAATAATTGGGCTGCCTCCTCTTTGGCTGCTACCAGTGTTTTGCTTTCAGCAAAAGGATTGGTACCCTCAGCTATACTATACTTATGATGGTTGAAAAAATTATCCAACTCAAATGCCCTTGTTACCTGCTCAACGCCATTTTCTTCCACAGTAATTCGGTAATTATAGCTGTAGTTTTTTCTTAGGTTTTTTAATTTGATTTCATGATCTGTCTTTTGTACTTCACTATGTGCTACCTGCGACAATTCATCTACACCATAGTGCACAATGGTCGGTGAAGGTTTTAGCGTACGGTATCGAATAATAGCTTCATCTTTTCTAGTAAAATTGGCCAAAGGACTTTTTTCAAGTTGGAACCCGTCTTCAACTTCTTCGAAAAAGACCTTCTGTGCCTCTTGTAATCTAGGTTTATTCAGCATTTTGAGTGTTGAAGTATCCACTTTCTCTGAAGCCATTGCTTTTTCAGAAAATATTTTACCTTCATTTGGTCGGAAGCAATACATATTGCCTTCGTTGGTACTGGCAAAGAGTGCACTGTCAGCCAAAGCCAAACCATAAGTCATCCCTGTCACTTTTTGTTTCCACATGGTCTCACCACTTTGAGGATTGACGGCATAAACTGTGTCCACACCACCTACATATAAAGCATTTCCACCTTTCACTATGCTTAGCGCACCATACTTTTTATTTACCCAAAGGGTCTTTTTATTCTTTCTATGAAAAGCAGAAATAGAATAATCAGCCATAATATAGGCTGTATCTCCTGAAATAACCATCCCCTTGCCATGCTCATAGCTCATTACCGACGGCTCCTTTACCATCTCATCGGTAGAAGTTTCCATCATAAAATTCTTTTTAGAATTGGGATTGTGGATAATATTCTTTTCTGGAGTGATCAACACAAAGCATCCTCCACTTCCAGGAAGTGTACCTTCTTTTACGCCAGTTTTTCGATTGAAAATCAAAGGAGAAATTCTTCCTTGAGGGATAATAATTTTTTCACCTGAAGATACGATCGGACCTTCCATAGTCAAGTCATTGAATTCTTTCACATACCTTCCATCACCTGTTGGCTTTCCTGAATCAGCATCCAATGCGCATACATAAGACACCTGCCATGGCAACATCGATGCTGCAAAATAAGCTGTTCCTTCTTCTATTATAACTCCAGTTCTTACAGGCCATCTTGATATCATCCTGTCGTTGTGCAACAGGTTTTGTTCCCCTTGAGTAGGGCTATACCTCCAAATCAACTTACCATCTTTGGCAGAAATACAATACGCATATCCATCATCAGATCCAAAATACAATTTTCCATCATGGTAGGCAGGTGCTATTCTAATTGGCGCATCTGCCGCAAAAACCCATTTTTCTTCGCCAGATTTTACATTCAACGCATGCAATCCATCGTCGGCAGTGGAGCCAAAATACAGGTTATCACCTACAATAACAGGATGAAAAACAGGGTCATAATTCCTCATCGAAGGCAAGGCAATTACTTTGGCATACGCATCCCATTTGGCAGGACCAAACCATGCCGGCACAGGCTCCTGTACCGAGTTGTACTCCCATGACTGGCTTAGGTTTTTCACCTTGATGTTGACATTAGTGGCAGCACTCCTGTAGTTGTCTCGTTGGTACTGAGGCCAATCATTTTCCGTTGCAACATAGGGCGTCTCACAAGCAGAAATTGCAAGTGTAAGGACTGCAAGCAGTAAAGTAATTCTTTGAAAGTTCATCATCAATATGATTTAGTTTGAATGCTATTAACTAGAGTTTGTCTATAAAGTCCTCTACCTTCGTTACGCTTGTTCAAAAAATACTCGATTACATTAGTAAACTCCGCTTTTTTGAATTTCTCAAGCCTAGAGGACTTTCTATCCCAAACTCTTAACTTATGGACAGACTCTAACTACAGATCGGGCAGTTGTCCTTCCTGTTTATTTTTGTTTTATAAAATGTCATGTCACGCAAATCCATGCTCAATAAATTTCCTGACAATACTTCTCCTAATCCCGCTATAACTTTTATAGCTTCCATGGCTCCCAAACATGCCACTGTACCCGAAACAGCTCCAAAAACTGGAAACTCACGCTTCCACGCTTTTGGCCAATCGGGATAGAGGCATGACAAACAAGCACTTTTGCCTGGTAAAATGGTCATAATCTGTGCTTCCAGTTCATACATGGCACAATCCACCAAAGGTTTGTTTTGCCTTACCGCTTCTCGGTTCATCAAAAAACGTTCTTCGAACAATGGTGCACAATCAACTATCACATCTACTTTTGACACCAACTCTGCCGCATTTTCTTCGTTCACATTGGCATTGACCGTTTCTATTTCCAACCTTGGATTCAACTCAAGTAAGCGTCGTTTGGCAGATTCTACTCTGGGCTTGTCAAGCCAATCATCCGTCATCAATAGTTGCCGATTGAGGTCACTCGGCTTGACATTACCACCATGAGCCAATACCAATTTTCCAATACCAGCAGCAGCCAGTTCGTACGCCACCACACTGCCCAAACCCCCTACTCTTGAAATGAGCACAGAGGCTTCTTTCAACTTTTTTTGCCCTTCCTCTCCAAATCCAGGCACAGTAAGTTGCCATTCATAAACTGCCTTTTCTTTGTCCGTCAATTGCGTCATAATTATCCTCCGGCTATAGGTGACATTATCAATATTTCATCGTTTTCTCTCAATTCCATTACCTGACCCGACACCTGCTCATTGTTATGGATTACCAAAATTGATTGCCTCCTACGATTGTTTTCGTCAAACAAAATATTCTGGAACTTTTCGTTTTTTCCATTTGCTAGTTCTTTGAGCAAATCTTCTATTTCAACAGACGCTTCCATATCCTTCCACTCTTCTCTGGTAGCTGCTTCTTTTTTCAGTTGGGCAGTATATTTTATTTTTATCTTCATTTTTCAACTAAAGGTCTATTAAATATCAATTCGTCTTTATTCTCTAAAAAGTCATTTTTTTTATACGCTGATAATCCACCATCTTTTAAGTGTAAAACTTTGTCTGCCAAATGTTCTACCTCTTCTATATTGTGGGTAATGTGCAATGCTGTAAAAGTGACTTCTTTTTTGATGTCCTCAATCAGACTGTAGAGGCTCCTTTTGGTTTGATCATCCAATGCGCTCATCGGTTCGTCAAGGCATACAATAGCGGGGTAAAAGCTCAATGCCCTGCCTAACGCTACCCTTTGTTTTTCACCCCCACTCAAGTTGGTTGGCTTTCGATCAAGTAAATGACCTATGGACAACAGCTCTGCCAGTTCGTCTGCTCGCTTTGCCCGATCTGCCTTCGACCATTTTCTTATCTTTAATGCAAAAGCAATATTTTCAGAAACCGTCATAGTTTCAAAAAGAGCACCATCTTGAGGTACAAACCCAATCTTACGTTCGGCCGGCTTTAGGAATGTAATGTCTTTACCATCCAACTCAAACCTTCCGGATCTGACATTTTTTAGCCCACAAATGGCTTCAAGTATGGTTGTTTTCCCTGTGCCGGTCTGACCAATAAGGCATGCATACTCTCCAGTTTCTATTGAAAATGACAAATCATTCAATTCGAAATTTCCCTGTTTGATATGTATGTTCGTTCCTACGATCATGCCAACCGATGATTTTTAATTTTCTCACTACCCCCAGAGAGCCTGATAATCATCAGAATCAAAAAACCTGCAATTATCATCAATAAGGACACTGCTACAGCGGCCTCAATATTTCCAACAGACATTTCCAAAAACACCGTAGTTGAAAGTACTTCGGTTTTCATTCTGGTAGCTCCCGAGAAAATAAGTATCGGACCAAACTCCCCCATTGCCCTGGCCCATGCGAGTGATGCAGCCGCTAATATTCCTTCTTTGGCTTGTGGTAACACAACAAACCAAAATGTTTGCCCTCTGTTACATCCTAAAGTGAGTGCTACATGCTCCTGACGCTGATTGATTTTGCTGAATGTAATGGCCATCGTACGTACTGCAAAGGCACATGCCACCATAAACTGAGCCAATATGATACTGGGAATGGCATAGGTAATGGTAACGTATTCTTCTATAAACTTACCGGGTGCTGTTTGAAACAAAATCAACAAACTCAATCCAATGACCAATGGGGGCAAAATGATAGGAATATCGATAATGGCATCCAGAACTTTTTTTCCGACAAAATCAAACTTTGCCAATGCATACCCAATAGGAATAGCAACTATTACCGAAATAATCATAGTCGCTGTGCATGAGAACAAACTTAATTTAATGGCATACTGTATTTCCTCACTTTTTAGAGCCTCTAGCAAATGACTACCGGAAGTGTAAGTAAGATCTGCCAGGATCATTCCAACAATCAGTATAATATATACACTTCCTATCACTCCCATTATAAGGTAAAATGGTAGGTCGGAGGGTATCTTGAATTTATCTGATTGCAGCGTTTTTGTCATTGAAGAAGTTGCTTTTCAGGACTAATCCAGCTAAAACCATTTGCCAAATAAGACTGCTGGGAAGTCTCACTTGTTATTTTTTTATACAACCTTCTGGTAAGGTACTTGTATTTCGAACTGGTATTGATGCCAATATTTTGGGTGGCGGTAGCTTCCTTATTATTAATCTTCACGACTGTCAACTTATCAAGCACTTGTGCAACATTGGCGCCATATACAATTGCTGCATCCAAAGCTCCTGTTCTGAGTTGATTGACCAATAAATCCGCAGTGGGCGTTTGAACCACCACGTTTTTCATAATCTCCTCTGTCAACATAACTTTATCCAGCATGTTGACAGTAAGCGCTCCTAAGGCACTTTGTTTGGGATTGCAAACACCCAATTTCATTCCTGATCTCGTAAGACTTTTTAAGTCCACTATTTTTTTGCTGTTGCCAAGGTCTGTGACAATAACTATGTCTGTAGAAGATACATCGTTGATTTCCTGAAACGAATCTTCTACCTGATCCATAAAAGTCACATCGCAAGA
>CAXBNB010000128.1:0-8353 GCA_963976505.1 uncultured Reichenbachiellaceae bacterium | reverse complement strand
TAAATTTTTGGTGGTCTTTATCCCACACACATTCTGCACCGGAGTTAGGGGTTCCGGGGTTACCGGAAGTTTTTATGGGAGAACGTTATAAGCATGAGGTGGATAGTGATTATGAATCATTTGTTGCACGTTCACTGGTAGATGGCATTATTGAGGCCCGCAGTAAATTAGTTCCGGCGCGTCTAGGCGTAGGCTGGGGATTTTCGATGGCCAATATAAACCGTCGCGCTATAGATGAAAAAGGAAAGGCTTCTCTTGGTATGAATCCTGATTTGCCCGTGGATCGCAGAATTGGTTTGATTCGTTTGGACAAGGAGGATGGAACGCCGATTGCTTTGATCGCCAACTATGCGATGCATGGCACTGTGTTTGGTCCGGATAATACAGAAATTAGTGCAGACGCGCAAGGAGTGGTTGCGGAATATGTAGAGCAGAAAACAGGTGTTCCTATGCTTTATATTAATGGTGCGGCGGGTAATATTGCTCCTATTTACAGTGTTTATCCAAATGCCGGAGCGGGGCACCTAAGTCAATTCAAATTATTATTAGGGGATAAGATTCTTGAAGCTAATAGAAAAATTGTATCTACTACTGATAAAGTAAAACTATTTACTAGTTCATTGACATTAGAAACACCCCGAAAAGCCAATTTGGGATGGCCTTCTAATCTGGATAAATATACCCGAACAACAAAATTCGGAGCTAATTTGGTAAAACTCCCGGTACGATTCTTAAAGATTAATGAGGATGTTGCGATCTGGAGTTTGCCTGTTGAGCTGTTTTGTGAAATTTCCAATGAAATTCGTGATCGCTCTCCCTTTCCCTATACTTTTTACTACGGCTATACCAACGGATGGCTGGGGTATCTTCCTACAGAAAAAGCATTTCAACATGGGGGATATGAGGTAGAGGTGGTATCTCCTTATACTCCATCTGGAGAACGTGATTTAAAGGAATCTGTTTTGGGATATTTGCAAGGTGAGATGCGGAGCATTAAAACTTACAATGCCAAGACTGAAACTGTTAATAGGCCTGAATTGGTTCGATCTGATGGGGATGGCTCATTAAGACTCACGGCCCGGAAGGGCAATGCCCAAGGACCGGAAATTAAATATATGCCGGAATGGGCGGCCTTTGGGTGGTTTACTTCAGAAGATAGAGTAGATTGGCATGTGGACGTGGAAAAGTCGGGCAACTATGAAGTAATCCTTGAATGGTCCGTTTCAGATGAAGAAGCGGGAAAGGAATTTCTTCTACAAGCAAAAGGTCAAAAATTGACCGGAATGGTGGCACCTAGCGGATCATGGGAAACGTTCAAGGTAGAAAAGGTAGGTTCGATTAATCTCAGGGCAGGCCGTCAGAAAATAGTGTTTAGGGCAAATAAACATTTTGACAAAGGTGCATTATTAGACCTTCGGGAAATAAAACTAAGAATAGTCAAAAGCCACTAATTATAAATGATGTTAAAGAATAAAATTATGATAACACTTAAGAATCATCTCTGGTATTTATATTTTCTCGCAGTTGCTTTAATTGGATGCAGTGGAAATTCAAAAAAAAATGAGAATCAAAATGCCGATTTGCAAATGGGAGTGGCTTTATATTCCTTCAACCGGTTTTCCTTTGCTGATGCCATTGAAAAGGCAGATAGTGCAGGAGTTAATTATGTTGAGGGATTTTCCTTTCATAAACTCGGGAAGGAATTCAATGAAAATAGCATGTCGTCCATGTCTGAAGAGGATATTGGCAACATGAGGCAAATGCTGAAGAAAAAAAATATTAAAATGCAATCGATGTATGTTAGCGGGGCTAAAAATGAAGATGACTGGAAATATTATTTTGAGCTGGCTAAAAAAATGAAAATGCAATACCTTGTTTGTGAACCTGAAAAGGAATCATGGGATATGCTTGACAGCCTTGCTGGATTATACCAAATTAAAATAGCAATTCATGAGCATGCCAAAGGAAAAAGCATCTATTGGCATCCTGATTCCGTACTCAAGGCTTTAAAAAATCATCCAAACTTTGGAGTCTGTGCAGATTTAGGGCATTGGGCAAGAAGTGGATTGAACCCTTCAGAGTGTCTGAAGAAATTGGAAGGACATATATTAGGAGTTCACTTAAAAGATATACACGAGTCAAATAACACTGAAGCGATTGATGTGATCGTAGGTACAGGTGTTATTGATTTCCCCTCAGTTGTGGATGAATTAAAACGTCAGCGTTTCAATGGTATCGTTCATGTTGAATGCGAACATAAAATGGAAAACAATCTGCCTGATGTCATTGAGGCTATCAGGTATTTCGAGGAATTATATAATCCAATCAAATAGTACAGAAGTTCATCCGTCAAACAAATTAAAAAAAACGACTTAGACAATGACCAAAGGCTCAATGGTATCCACACGTCAAGCCTCGCTACTCGTTGCATTTATGTGGGTAGCGTATTTCCTAAATTATTCTGACCGGCAAGCAATATTTTCGATGTTCCCTTCTTTGGAAGTGGATCTTAACATGACGAACAAACAACTTGGTCTCGTAGGTGCTATTTTTTTGTGGGTATATGCATTTTGCTGTCCAATCGCAGGCTATCTTGCTGACCGATTCTCAAAACGATTACTTGTTATACTCAGCCTAATTTTATGGAGCCTTGTCACAATTGCCACGGGTTTTGCGGGATCTGCTCTGATTATATTGAGCCTGCGTGCGATGATGGGTGTTTCGGAAGCATTGTTCATGCCCACTGCAATTGCCCTCACTGCGGATGCCCATCCACCTTCACTCCGATCCAGAGCCATCGCAATCCTGACCACGGCACAGATTTTTGGTACGGTGGCGGGTAGCTGGTATGGAGGTTGGATGGCAGATCAAGGCCAATGGCGTAATGCTTTTTTAGTGCTTGGAGTTGTTGGACTACTTTATACAATACCCTATTTCCTATTTCTACGCAATGTGGAGGAAAACAAACCTGTTCAAGTCATTAAGACCACTAAAATACCGGGATTTCGAGTATTATTTAAAGTGAAAACATTTTTACTACTTTGCGTAGTTTTTCCAATATTCGTCTTTGGATTATGGTTGCTGTACGGTTGGTTTCCTACCTTTCTTCATGACAAGTTCTTTCTTAATCAATCAGGTGCGGCACTAAATGCAACAATTTTTATACAAGGTCCAACTCTTATCGGTCTTCTTGGAGGAGGTGTGATTGCTGATGCCATGTATCGCTACACTAAAGCTTCGCGACTATGGTTGCTTACTGCCAGTTTAATACTGTGTGCCCCATTTCTGCATGCACTCGGTAGTAGTGATACGCTCACTACAACACGTATCGCAGCAATGGGATTTGGGTTGTTCAGCGGATTTATGATGGGGAATATCTTTCCTGCGGCCTTTGATGTCGTGGCAGTAGATACGAGAGCATCTGCTGTAGGTTTCCTAAATTTCTTCGGTGCAATTATGTCCGGCTTTGCCACATTATTCGGCGGTATGTGGAAGGAATCCCTTGGTATTGACGGCTTACTCTCACTGACAGCTCTTGCCTATATGTTCGCTGGTATAGCACTGATTGTTGGAATCAAAATGCTTTTTCCTAAAGATTATAAAGCTGAACACGCAGAACTCGAAGTTTTAAATTAGCTACTTATGTTAAAAATACTAATCGCTGAATGTAAACAAGAAGTCTCTACCTTCAATCCATATAAAAGTGGTTGCGAAGATTTTGGGATACGTCACGGAGCTGAAATATTAAACTATCATCGTACCGTACGAAATGAAATAGGTGGGGCACTTAGTATATTGGATGCTGTAGATCAAGTGAGTTTAGTGCCAACATATAGTGCATTCTTTATCACATCGGGTGGTACCCTGGCTAAAGAATCTTGGGAAAGGATTGCTCAGGATTTTCTAAATGGTATTCGTGAAGCACCACCTGTTGATGGGGTTTATTTTTGTATGCATGGAGCGATGGCAAGCGAAGAAGAACTAGATCCAGAAGGTTGGCTTCTACAGGAAACACGCAAGATACTCGGCGAAAACATTCCAATTGTAGTATCACTCGATTTGCATGGAATCCTTACCGATCGAATGGTGGAACATAGTAATGCCATTGTGTCCTATCATACCTATCCGCATATTGATTTTTTCGAAACGGGACAGCGCGCTGCCAAACTACTCTTAAGAATCGTAGAAGGTGAGGTCAGGCCGGTCACAGCTAAGGTGGCGATTCCAGCATTAGTTCGTGGCGATGAACTGATTACCGAAACAGGGTTGATAGGCCAGAGTATGCAAATGGCCATTGACATAGAAAACAGTCCTATTGGGCTTTCCTCCGGTTTATTCATTGGTAATCCATTTACCGATGTACCTGCATTACAGACCTATAGTTTCGTTGTGACAGACAACGATCCGGAAATGGCCGAGCGAGAAGCTATCCGTATCGCAGAAAGCTTCTGGGCAAATCATGAAAAAATGCAGGTTCCTTTGGTAAGCCTTGATGAAATGGCCTTGATTGTCAAAAAACCTGCCCAAGGCACATTAGCACTTATAGATGCAGCTGATGCCACTAGCTCGGGTGCATCCGGTGACAGCAATGTTATACTGCGCAAACTTATTGAAACTGGATATACTGGACGAACTTTGTTGCCCATTGTGGATGAACCGGCAGTAAATAGGGCTATTGAAGCAGGGACCGGTTCGACTGTTCAAATAACAATAGGTGGATCGCTGGATCCGCAACGTTTTAAGCCATTACAAGTTACAGCAAAAGTATTATTGCTTGCGGATAATCATTTCCGAAGCGAATCTTTTGGGGAAGAATGGTATTCTGGGCCGACAGCCGTATTACAAGTAAATAATTTTATTATGGTAACTAGTAGCCGGGCTGTAAATCTCTACGACCGGTCTTTCTTTTTTGCACATGGTCAAAATCCAAAACATTTTGATACTGTAATAGTCAAATCACCACACTGTCAGCATCATATTTATGCAGACTGGTGCACCGAGATGGTGAATGTAGATGCCCCGGGATCATCGAGCGCCAACTTACACACTCTTGGTCATAAACGTTGTCCCCGTCCAATTTTCCCATTAGATCCTAATGTGGAATTTAAACCTGAAGTAATTATATTCAAAAAAAAATATCAATAAATATGAAAATTCGAGAAATACGTTGTTTAGGCCTACATGGAGGCACACCTGAAGGAGGATGGAGTAACGAACTCAAGCCTGAAGACTGTGTACAGACATTAATTGCTGTTCATACTGATGAAGGAGCCGTTGGGATTGGGAGTGTATTCACCAATGAGGCCCTTGTCCGTGCCTCGCTCTCAGTACTTGAGCCATTATATCTTGGTGAAAATGCTCTTGAACCGGAGCGTGTGAGCGAGAAATTGCATCAAAATATGTTTTGGTTAGGGCGTGGTGGTTCAATCACCCACACGATCAGTGGTATTGACATAGCTCTATGGGATCTCCTGGGTAAAGCAACGGGACAGCCTATTGGCAGATTGCTCGGTGGTCGCTATCGAGAGCGCGTTCAACCATATGCATCACTTCTGATGGATAAACCTGAGAAGTTGAAGGATAATCTACTTAAGATAAAGTCACAGGGTTTTCGTGCTTTTAAAATTGGTTGGGGGCCGTTTGGAAAACATAATTCCGCAACTGATGAAGCCATAGTGAAAGCAGCCCGCGAAGCGATAGGTACTGACTCACTTTTAATGGTTGATGCTGGCGGCAGCGATGCGTTTTGGCCAAATGGGTATAAATGGGCGCTGAATACGTCGAAAATGCTAGCAGACTATGACGTGCATTGGTTTGAAGAAGCACTCAATCCTGATAATTTGGATGATTATGTAAAACTTCGGGAGCATTCACCAATTCCGATTTCTGGTGGGGAAGTACTCACGCGTCGTCAATCATTTCTGCCCTGGCTTAAAGCTCACGCTTTTGACATTGTTCAGCCTGATGTCACAAAGGTCGGAGGGATCAGTGAAGAACGACGCATCGCACAAATGGCGCAAGATTATGATATTCGTTTTATACCACATGGGTGGAATACTACAGTCGGACTGGCAGCAGACTTACATTTGGCATCTGCCTTCCCACAAACTGATCTCGTAGAGTATCTCATAGGTTCGCCATTTATTGACGAAATAACTGTTGGTGGCTGGAAACTAGACCAAGATGGTATGCTGGCCATTCCCACTAAACCTGGTCTGGGCATAGACCTTGACCTCGACGTATTGAAAAAATATAAAGGTGGGGCAGAATTTATGTGATCCATTTATTGATGGTATTTAAGTTTTATTTTCATTTAAAAAGATTGAACGGCACTTTTTGCGAAGAATCAATTATAACTTCTGTTGTCGGTCGTATAACACCAAGAAACAACAAATCTTCATGAAAAAAAATCTGTATAAAAAAACAGTGCTTATTACGGGAAGCACAAGCGGTATCGGATTAGGCATTGCTAAAGCATTTGCCGAGAAGGGATACAATATAGTTTTCAATGGGCTGGAGAAAAACGGATCTGAAATTTCTTTAAAAATAGCGAGAAAGTACCAGATTGATCATGTATTTTCTGAAGCTAATATGCTTGATCCAAGATCATTAAGAGATTTGGTTGCACAGTCTGTTTCTCATTTTGGAACTATAGATGTCCTGATAAATAATGCAGGAATTCAACACGTATCTCCTATTGAAAGTTTTCCGGAAGAAAAATGGAATGATATTATTAACATAAATCTTAATTCCCTTTTTCATCTCACAAAAGCAGTTTGGCCACATATGAAGAAGCAGCGCTTTGGGCGAATTATCAATATCGCTTCGGTGCATGGTTTATTTGCTTCTGAGTTTAAAAGTGCATATATCGCAGCTAAACATGGAGTAATTGGTTTCACCAAGGCTATTGCATTAGAAGGCGCTCCTTTTAATATCGCCTGCAATGCAATCTGTCCCGGATATGTAAAAACCCCATTGGTTGAAATGCAGATAGGCGACCAGGCAAAAATTCATAACCTGTCTGAACAGGATGTCGTCAGCAAGGTTCTTTTGAAAAAACAGGCAGTAAAAGAATTCATCCCTATTGAGCTAATTGCTAGGATGGCACTCTTTTTGGCTTCGGATGAAGCTACAACTATTACTGGTACTGCAATGCCAGTTGATGGCGGTTGGTCAGCGCAGTAGAATTTTACTTGTCTTAATCCATTTAATATAGTTGCTCATGGAGATTTTTTTTGTGGTATTGCCATTATTACTGTTAATGTATGCGGCGTACAGGGGTTTGAGCGTAATTTTATTTGCTCCTTTGACTGCCTTGCTTGCAGTTTTCTTAATAAATCCATCGTGGGTACCTGCTTTTTTCTCAGGTATTTTTATGGAGAAAATGGCGGGATTTGTGAAACTGTATTTTCCGGTTTTCCTTCTAGGTGCTATTTTCGGGAAGGTGATTGAATTGGCAGGTTTTGCAAAATCTATTGCCCGTTTGATTATTGATTTGATTGGGGAAAGTAAAGCAATGCTGGCAATTGTATTGGTGGGAGCCTTGCTGACTTATGGGGGTGTCTCACTTTTCGTAGTCGCGTTCGCATTATATCCGTTCGCGTCTGAACTTTTTAAGAAAACCAATATTCCTAAGAGGTTGATTCCGGGTACCATTGCTTTAGGTGCTTTCACTTTTACAATGGATGCTTTGCCAGGATCACCACAGATTCAAAATATAATACCCACAGCATTCTTTAAGACCACTACCTGGGCCGCTCCCTGGCTGGGATTGATTGGTGGTGTATTTATTCTTAGCACGGGTATGGTTTACCTGGAGTGGCGCAGGCGAAAGGCTAAGAAAGCGGGAGAAGGATATGGTGTGGGACACATTAATGAACCTGGGGAGATGAGTTCCGACAATCTTCCAAATGCTTTCCTTGCTATTTTACCGCTATTCCTTGTTGGAATATGCAACAAGATTTTCACACTGCTCATAAATAGCAGTTATGGCGTGAGTTTTGATTTTTCATCAGTTGGTATCACGGAGACAGCCCCCATAGAAATCCAAAAGATGGCTGCAATATGGGCAGTAGAAGGAGCACTGGTAGTAGGGATTCTGACAGTATTATTTTTAGCTTTTAAGAAGGTGAAAACGAATCTTAATTCTCAGATCAATATTTCCATAGGAGGTGCATTGCTGGCTACTTTAAACACTGGATCTGAATATGGCTTTGGCGGTGTAATCGCTGCTCTTCCCGGGTTCAAACTATTAAACGAAAGTTTGTCATCTGCTATCAAGGATCCTCTGGCAAATGAAGCGGTGACTATAACTACTTTAGCCGGTATTACAGGCTCAGCTTCAGGAGGGTTG
>CAXBNB010000127.1:0-8362 GCA_963976505.1 uncultured Reichenbachiellaceae bacterium | reverse complement strand
ATTCTCGATTATTAATCCTCCAGCATATTTCCCTGCCTTAGGTTCAATGCGTTTTGCAGGTGTTTGCTGCTTTTTTTTGTCTGTGTAGCTGAGGGTAGAGGTGCTGTCTAAGTTATCAAAAGAAAAGTAATCCAAAGGAGAAGGAGGGAGACTCTGTTGGTCTTCTTTCTTTACTTGATAGTTGTCAACCCATGCCATGAATTTACTGTCAGTTAGAATTTCTTTCTTTCTGTTTTTTAATTTCTGGGTTTGGTCTTGCGTAATTTCTTTTAAATAGTCTCTCAGTTTATCCAGTTCTTCCACTGGGTATGTTACAGATGGACCAGGGGCTTGTCTGTTTCCACCTTTTTGATCTACACTATTAAAGAATCCATAGAGTTGGTAGTATTCTTTTTGAGAAATGGGGTCGTATTTGTGGTCATGGCATCTGGCACATTCTAGGGTGAGCCCCAATACTGCCGCTCCCAAAGTATTGGTACGGTCGGCTACATACTCCACTCTAAACTCTTCTTTTACAATACCACCTTCCTGATTGATGCTGTGGTTTCTATTGAAACCAGTTGCCAATTTTTGCTCATAAGTTGCTTCAGGGAGTAAGTCACCAGCCATTTGCCATGTAAGGAATTCATCGAACGGTTTGTTCTCGTTGTATGCTTTGATCACCCACTCCCTCCAGGGCCACATGGATCGATAAAAGTCTATTTGATACCCATGAGAATCCGCATACCGTGAGATGTCGAGCCACCGGGATGTCATCCGCTCGGCATAAGCGATGGAGCCGAGCAATCTATCGACTACTTTTTCATAGGCATTTTCACTTTCATCATTTAAAAAGTCGTCAATTTCTTCAATGGTAGGGGGCAGACCTGTGATATCGAATGAAGCCCTTCTGATGAGCTTTTCTTTGGTGGCCTTTTCTTCTGGTTCAAGTCCAATGAATTCTAATTTGGAAAGAATGAAATTATCTATGGGATTAGAAACCCAGGCTTCTTTTTCTACTTTCGGGACTTGGTGTTTTTCTACTGGAATCAACGACCAGTGCGGTTTATAGAAAGCTCCTTGTTCTATCCATTTTGTAATCAATTGCCTTTCGTAATCATTCAAAGTTAAATTTGATTCGACGGGCGGCATCATCTCCTCCTGATTGGTTGTCATTATTCTTTTAACAACTTCGCTTTGATCTATTTTGCCAGGTACTATTGCATAGTGACCGGGGTTTTCTTCCAATTCAGCATAGGCACCTTTTTCATGGAAAAGGGCAAGCCCTGCTTTCATTGCATTTTTATCAGGGCCATGACAAGCGAAACACCTGTCAGATAGAATGGGTTTGATGTGAATGTTGTAATCTACAATATCAGGTAAAGTATTGTTTTCTTGAGTAGTGTTTCCCCTCTCATTACTGCATGAGCTCAAAACGAAAAGGACTAACAAGAACAATACTAGAGGTTTCATAGATCTAATTAAGCCAATATATCTTTTACTACATGACCATGAACATCCGTGAGTCGGTACCTTCTTCCTTGATGTTTGTAGGTAAGTTTCTCGTGATCTACACCTAAAAGATGCATCAAGGTTGCTTGAAAATCGTGCACATGCACAGGGTCTTTTACAATATTGTAACTGAAATCATCGGTTTCACCATAGCTGATACCGGGTTTTACTCCACCGCCAGCCATAAAAATACTGAAACATTTTGGGTGATGATCTCTTCCGTAGCTTTCGGCAGTCAATTTTCCTTGAGAGTAATTTGTTCTTCCAAATTCTCCACCCCAAACTACGAGTGTGTCGTCGAGCAAACCACGTCGTTTCAAATCTTTGATCAGGGCAGCAGTCGGTTGATCCACATCTCTGCATTGCTTGCCAATGGCATTTGGCAAGTCACCATGTTGATCCCATCCCATGTGGTACAATTGAATGAACCTTACGTCTTTTTCTGCCATTCTTCTGGCAAGAATACAATTGGCGGCATAAGTACCGGGAGTTCTGGAGTCAGGTCCGTACATTTCGAATATTTCCTCTGGTTCTTTGGAAATATCCATGGTCTCTGGTACAGAAGTTTGCATCCTATATGCCATTTCATACTGGGAGATACGTGTTTGTATTTCTGGGTCCGCTATTTTATCCAGCATCTTTCTCCTAGCTTGCTTGGAAATGCCTGGCAGATCATTCAGGTACAATACTGGATCTGCTCCTGATCTAAATTCCACTCCCTGATGCAGAGAAGGCAAGAATCCATTTCCCCACAACCTGGAGTATAAAGGCTGGGCATTGGGTCTGCCAGATCCTCTTGAAAGCAATACGCTGAACGTAGGAAGGTTATTGTTCAGACTTCCTAGTCCATAACTGAACCACGAACCCATACATGGCCTGCCGGCTTGTTGATGCCCTGTTTGGAAGAATGTAATTGCAGGATCATGATTGATGGCCTCTGTATGCATGCTTTTGATAATGCATAATTCATCCGATATATTGGCAATGTGAGGTAGGGCTTCACTTATCCATGAACCACTCTGTCCTTTTTGTTCAAAATTGAAATAAGAACCTGCCAGTGGAAATGATGATTGTCCAGCAGTCATACCCGTCAGTCTTTGACCATTTCTGACTGAAGCTGGCAATTCTTCACCAAACATTTTTTTTAGTACAGGCTTTGGGTCAAAAAGTTCTATCTGAGAAGGGCCACCACTTTGGAATAAATAGATAACACGTTTCGCCTTTGGAGCAAAGTGAGCTACATCTAATGCATTTTTACTTCCTCTTGCAAGACTTTCTAATCCTGATATGGCGTTTGTACCACAACCGGGAATGATAGAAGCAAGCGCCGCAGCACCCAGACCTAAACTTGTTTTTGACAGAAACTCACGTCGATTTAGGTTCATCCTATATTCATGTAGTTCATCCATAAGATTATTCTTTTGAAATGGTTTCGTCTAAATTTAAAATGGCGCTAATCGTATAAGTATGCGCAGCAAGTAGTTTCTGATCCAAATTTTCATCTATTGGATAGTCTCCTATTTCAATCAACTCTGAAATCAATGCCGGATTTTTATTAAATGAATCTAAACCGTCATTGAAGACCTCCATTAATGTTTTCAATTCGTTTTCATCAGGTTTCCTTCCTGTTAGTTTTCTGTAGGCAGTAGTAATATTATTTTCGATTGGTTGTTTGTCAGGCAATAAGTTTTGAGCCATCACCCTTGCGGCTTCCATGTACTGTGGGTCGTTTAACAATACCAAAGCTTGTAATGGGGTGTTGGTGCTTTGTCGATTGACGATGCATCTGTCTCTAGTGGCTGCATCAAACGAAAGCATGGATGGAGGTGGCACTGTTCGTTTCCAAAAAGTATATAAGCTTCTTCGGTATAAGTCTTCACTTACGTCTAATACAAACTTAGCCAAAGGGCCTGATCCCCCACCAGTAATGGCACTCCACAGGTTGTCTGGTTGGTAAGGTCTTACACTTGGCCCTCCAACCTTGGTGTTCAATAATCCACTAGCGGCTAATGCCTGATCACGCATCATCTCCACAGTCATTCTGTATCGAGGACCTCTGGCCAAGTAGATGTTTTCCGAATCCACTTTCCTTTTTTCATCGCTCACTTGAGAGCTTTGTTGATAGGTGGATGACATCACCATCATTTTCATCATTCCTTTCGTATTCCAGTCATTTTCCATGAAGTAGTTTGCAAGCCAATCCAGTAGCTCAGGATGGGAAGGCAGTGAGCCCTGGTTGCCAAAATCATCCACTGTTTTTACGATTCCACGGCCGAAAATATATTGCCAATAGCGGTTTACAGCTACCCTAGAAGGTAGTGGATTTTTAGGGTCTACAAGCCATTTTGCTAGTCCCAAGCGATTTTTAGGTAATGAATCACTAAATGCCATGACCGCCTCAGGAGTTCCTGGAAAGACCTCTTCACCTGGTGCATCGTATGCTCCTCTATTTAGGATATAGGTTTTATTGGGCTCTGACAGGTCTGCCATGGTCATTGTTTTGACATCACCTTCATCGGGCACATCAAGCTTTTTATACCTTACCGATTCTAGGTTTCGTAGGGCTATTCTGAATTCCCTGTCTTTGTGATATAGAAAATGATCGGTGATTAGGTTTTTCTCTTCTTCATTGAGTTGGGTAAATTCTTTTTGCATCAATGCATCTATAGGATTGAAGTTGACTAATGATAGAATCTCTTTTTGTCCGAGGTTTATATCAAAAAGATGGATTTCATCAATTCCTGAACCAGACAACCCATAAGGAGTTGCGATTTTCAATAGGGAATTAGCTGATACATGTGAAAATGCCTGTTCTTTATCTCCAATCAGTTTCATTGGCTCTCCATTTACGTAAAGTGAGAGTCCGTTTAAAGTTCCTGAAGCATCATAAGTAATAGTGAGTTGAGTCCATTTGCCATCCGGAATAAGTTTGTCCGAGATTAACCTTTCACCGCTATCTTTACTGGATATAGGTGTAATTAGGTAGATGTAACCTGAATGTGTTTCGACTTTTATGCCACTTTTCGATTGATCATCGATTTTGGAGAGAATCGTTTTTCCATTTTTAAATTTGTTGAAAAACCAAAAAGAGATTGTAAAGGGCTGGTTTTCGTTGATAAATTTACTCTCACCCAAATCGTAGTTTTGTCCTCTGGTAATAAAAAGTCCTTTTCCATATTTACCAGTATTTGGGCGTATGATTTCAAGTTGCTTTTCTTTGTCATTGATATTCCACGCATCTAGATTAGATGAGTCGTCTAGGTCATTAAAAGGATAGTAAGCAACGGGAGGCGTGTTTAGCGCAAGAGTTTTCGGTTTTTCAGGTTTGTAGTTATCGGCCCACTTTTTGAACTTTTCGTCTTGTAGAGCATCTTTATATACTTCTTGTTTTCGGTCAAAAATAGTCTTGGTTTGCTTGTCGTTTATCTCTGTTAAATAGTCTCTTAATTTATTCAGTTTTTCTTCAGGGTATTTTACAGCAGGGCCTGGCGCAGGACCCATTAGTCGCCCTTTTCCTTCATCTGGTACACTGTTGAAAAAGCCATACAATTCATAGTAGTTTTTTTGAGATATCGGGTCATATTTATGGTCATGGCATCTGGCGCATTCTACAGTTAGTCCCAAAACTGCTGTACCTAAAGTATTTGCTCTATCTGCTACATATTCTACTTTGTATTCCTCTTCTATAATACCACCTTCCTGATTGATGCTATGATTCCTATTAAAACCTGTGGCCAATTTTTGTTCGTAGGTAGCGTCTGGCAAAAGATCACCTGCCATTTGCCAAGTTAAGAATTCATCAAATGGTTTGTTTTCATCGTAGGCCTTGATGACCCATTCTCTCCAAGCCCACATACTTCTGTAGAAATCATCTTGATAGCCATGTGAGTCGGCATATCGTGAGATATCGAGCCACCTTGATGCCATGTGTTCGGCATAAGCGACTGAACCTAAAAGCCTGTTTACAAGCTTTTCATAGGCATTTTCGCTTTCATCATTTAGAAAGTCATCAATTTCCTTGATAGTAGGGGGTAGTCCTGTAATGTCGAAAGAGACTCTTCTGATGAGTTTTTCTTTTGTAGCCTTTTCTTCGGGTTTAAGCCCAATATTTTCAAGTTTGGCTAAAATGAAATTATCAATGGGGTTAGAAACCCATGCTTCATTTTCAACGGTAGGAATTTTCGGTTTTTCAATCTGGAACAACGACCAATGTGGTTTATAGACAGCTCCCTGCTCTATCCATTTTACTATGAGTTGGCGTTCATAATCGTTGAGTTTTAAATTGGATTCGAAAGGAGGCATCATTTCCTCTTCGTCAATAGACATTATTCTTTTGACCACCTCACTGCTTTTTGTTTTTCCTTTTACAATGGCAAAGTGACCAGGGTTTTCTTCCAACTCCGCATAAGCCCTTTCTGGCGTATGAAACGCCAGTCCTGCCTTTTGACTTGCTTTATCTGGACCATGACACGCAAAACATTTATCAGAAATAATTGGCTTGATGTGGAGGTTGTAGTCCACTACATCAGGCACAGTACCGAAAACAACCTCATTGTTTTCATTCTTTCCTAAAGAACAAGAGAAAAGAATTGAGACTATTGAGATCAATAATAATGAGGAGTGTTTCATTTATGATTTTTTCTAATGATCAAGCCAGTATTTCATTGACTACACGACCATGGACATCAGTTAAACGATATCTTCTACCTTGGTGTTTGTAAGTTAACTTTTCATGATCCATGCCCATTTGATGCAAGATTGTAGCTTGGAAATCATGAACATGCACTGGGTCTTTTACAATGTTGTAGCTGAAATCATCTGTTTCGCCATAAGACATGCCTGGTTTGATTCCACCACCAGCCATCCATACGGTGAAACACCTTGGGTGATGGTCTCGCCCGTAATTGGTGTCAGTTAATCTTCCCTGGCTAAAATTAGTCCTACCAAATTCACCACCCCAAATGACAAGCGTGTCTTCTAAAAGCCCTCTTCTTTTCAAATCGGTAACCAATGCTGCTGAAGCTTTGTCGGTATCGCCACATTGCAAACGGATGTCCCGGGGTAGGTCAGAGTGTTGGTCCCAACCTAGGTGATAGAGTTGAATGAACTTTACATCTCTTTCGGCAAGCCTTCTAGCTAAAAGGCAATTGGCAGCATAAGTACCAGGTTTTCTTGCATCCTCTCCATAGAGTTCGAACACTTCGTCTGGTTCATTAGATAAATCTGTTGCTTCAGGTACAGAGGTTTGCATCTTATATGCCATTTCGTATTGTGATATTCTTGACTGAATTTCAGGGTCGCCAAAATCACTCATTCGCATATGGTTCATTTTAGCCAATACATCCAATACTTGTCGTCGGGATGAAGAGGTAATGCCTGATGGATTTTGTAAATACAAAACCGGGTCTTTTCCTGATCTAAATTGTACTCCTTGGTGCAAAGATGCCAAGAACCCATTTCCCCAAAGTCTTGAGTAAATTGGTTGTGGACGTTGAGCACCCCTTGACAATAAAACACTGAAAGTAGGTAAGTTTTCATTCATACTGCCCAAACCATAGCTCAGCCATGAGCCCATGCTAGGTCTCCCTGCTTGTTGTGACCCTGTTTGGAAGAAAGTGATAGCCGGATCGTGATTGATTGCCTCTGTATGCATCGATTTGATGAAACAAAGGTCATCTACCACTTTGGAAGTATGTGGCATAAGCTCACTCACCCAGGCGCCACTTTGACCATGTTGTTTGAAATCAAAAATGGCTGGTGCAAGAGGGAAAGAAGATTGACCTGATGTCATACCTGTTAGTCTTTGACCTTGCCTGATAGAGTCAGGGAGGTCTTCACCTCGCATTTTCACAAGCATAGGCTTGTAATCGAACAAGTCTATTTGAGATGGTCCGCCACTTTGGAAAAGATAAATGATCCTTTTTGCTTTTGGGGCAAAATGAGGAGCGCTAAATAATTTATTGTCGCTATTCAGATTGGATGGATTGCCTGAAGAATTGCATCCTAGCAAAGAACCTAGTGCTAGACTGCCAATTCCTAGGCTGGACTTTGTCAGGAAATGCCTGCGGTTTATTTTATGTAGATGTTCCGAATAATTGTCACTCATGATTGCTTAAATTTTTTCCTGTTTTTATGAATGTTTTGCTTCGTCCAAATTGAGGATGGTGCTGACCACAATGGTCAATGCAGCCAATTTGCTTTGATCGACTTCTTGCAAAATGGCTGATTCACCGATATTTAAAACATCAGCTTTACTTGTAGCATCTTCTTCAAACCTTTGTAATTCTGATTGATATATTTCTAAGAGTAATTGCTCCTCATCTGACGTTGGTTTTCTAGATACAAGACTCTTGAATGCAGCGTCTATCCAAGATGATGGATTGTCATTTTTTGTTTCAATGAGTTTTTCTGATAGAACACGTGAGGCCTCTATATATTGAGGGTCGTTGAGTAGTACCAGAGACTGTAAAGGTGTACTCGTTGATTGTCTTTTTACTGTACACATTGCCCTTTCTGAAGCATCAAATGTAAGCATTGAAGGTACTGGAATAGTTCGTTTCCAATAGGTATATATACTCCTACGGTATAAATCGGCACCTTTTCCTTGTCTGTATTTATTTTCTCCGATTTGATTGGCAAGTTCTTTCCATATTCCTGGCGGTTGATACGGTTTTACCCACTTTCCTCCAATTTTTCGATTGAGTAATCCGCTGGAAGCCAAGGCCTGATCTCTAATCATTTCAGCAGAAAGTTTTTTATAAGGACCTCTAGCCAGATAAGTGTTATCGGGATCTATTTGATGCTTTTTCGCGTCTATGGTAGCAGATTGCTTATATGTTGAGGACATTACCATTAGCTTTATTAATTTTTT
>CAXBNB010000126.1:0-8440 GCA_963976505.1 uncultured Reichenbachiellaceae bacterium | reverse complement strand
TCAAAGCAAATAATGAATTGAGGTTTCTGTCTATTTCCTGCTGTATTTGGTTGTGTATTGTAGTGTAGTTACTGGAGAGCACCCTGTCTCTTTTTTGTTCATTGGAGCCCTCAAATGCAAAGAACACCACAAAGGAAAGCATAACTCCTATGATAAAGATTGACCCGCAAATACCATAAATCTTTGGTGTTACACTTTTCATGATTGGTTTAATGTGACCAATGAATGCTCATAATAAGCCAGTCAATGCCAGCTAAAATACAATATACATTTAATAACAGAGGATTTGTAATATCTTTCGTGCAATGTGCGAAGTAATGTTTTGAGGTTTCTTTGTGTTATGAGTTGTGAAGGTTGATTTTTACTTTACTTTGTAAAGTTATGAAAGAAAAAGATAGTCGTTATCATTATTAAATGTAACCATATAGTTTTTATATTTAAATTAATGGATAATCTTTAAATGAGAAAAATTGAACAATGAAAGATGTTAAAATAGCGGTGGCACAATTTGAGCCTAAGGATGGTGATAAAGATTACAATCTATCCAGAATAGATCACTTGACAAAAAAAGCAAAAGATGGGGGTGCGGACATCATTAGCTTTCATGAAATGTCCATTACGGCCTATACTTTTTTTAAAAACCTTGATAGAGATCAGGTGTACGAGCTGGCCGAGGAAGTCCCAAATGGATCCAGCTGTCAAAAGTTGATTGATATTTCAACCAAATATGACATTCCGATATTGGCAGGGCTGGTAGAGTGTTGTGATGATGAGATTTTCAATACTTATGTATGTGTAGATGGTTCGGGAGTCATCGCCAAATACCGGAAATTACACCCATTTATTAGTCCCTACATGTCCGCTGGAAATGAGTATGTGGTGTTTGATCTTAAAGGGTGGAAATGTGGGATATTGATTTGCTATGACAACAATATAGTGGAAAACGTGAGGGCAACTGCACTTTCAGGAGCGGATATAATATTTGCCCCGCATGTTACCTGCTGTACGCCTTCGGCCATGCCGGGTAGGGGGTATGTTGATGATAAGTTATGGCAAAACAGATACAATGATCCGGATGCACTTAGAAAAGAATTTGATGGACCTAAAGGAAGAAAATGGTTGCTTAGATGGCTTCCTGCTAGGGCGTATGACAATGGGGTGTATTTTGTTTTTACGAATCCTATCGGGTACGATGGTGAACATTTGAAAAACGGTAACTCCATGATATTGGATCCTTATGGTGAGATTATCACAGAGGTTAAAAGTTTTGAAGATGAAATAGCCATTGGGACAATAAGTCCTGAAAAACTAGAATTGGCAGGAGGCCATCGGTACAGAAAGGCACGGAGGCCAGGATTGTATCGGGACATAATCGGAAAAGAACACAATTCCGAAACCACACCTGTTTGGCTAGAATAAGTATTTGGAAATAAAGACAATTGGCCTGCAATATTCTATAAGGTTGGGTTAAATACTCATAAATTATCTTTTGATTTTAAGAATACTGATTCATTTTTTTGTCATTGACGACTGAATCGTACTAGCTTTCTTTCTTTATAATTGAAAAAGAAGATAGTATGCTAAAACGATTGATATTTTTCCTTTGTGGTTTTTCCTTTGTGGTTTGGAGTCATTCCTCTGATGCACAAAAGGTGAATGATTTCCCCAAAAAGACAGACCCTCTTTATATAAAAGTAGAGAAGTATGATAAATTGATGCTGGGCAACCACTGGAATGAAGGTGCCATTATGCAGCATGTAATATTTCCACCAGCCGGACTCGATCGTCCAATAATAGGTACCCAAGCTGATTGTCTTGACCCTACATCAGAAATGCTTTCGGCTTATTCTCACAAATATGCCATCACTAAAGACCCAAAAGACAGGGAAATTGCCAATCAAATTTTTGAAGCCATCTTGAAACTGGAAAAAGTAACAGGGGTACCTGGATTGGTGGCGCGAAGTTTTAACAAAACAGATGAACCTCTGTGGCATGAGGAAGTGATGTGGTACCATGAATGGCATCAATCTACTTCTATGCCAGGATACCGCTGGTTGGGAGACTTAAGTGCGGATAAGTTTACTTCCATATTTTATGGGGTGAGTACGTTTTGGGAGCTGTGCGCTGATGAAGCATACAAACAAAAAGCCGCAGGTTTGTTGGATCGTTTTATGGGACGAATAGCGGATAATAATTTTAAGCTCACAGATCTTGATGGAAAAATGACCCTGTGGGGCAATTTTTGTCCGGATTTACCTCATCAGCCGCTTAATTCTCTTGAAGTGCTTATGGGACTTAAAATGGCACATACCATTACTGGAAAAGAGCGATTCAATGCTGCGTATCACATGTTAATAGATCGGTATCATTACGACGATCATCAAATTAATGCTAAAATCCTCTTTCCTCCGGAATGGAGAAACGTAGGTGATGATTATCATGCGGCAAGGTCGCTTTATATGCTCATGAGGTATGAAAAAGATAAAAATTTGCTCAATAAATATCGAATGAACCTCAATCGACATTGGTATGACTGGAAGGATATAGCGTTTACCTGGGAGAGTAATATTTGGTTTGTGATGGTGTATCAGGTGTTGAACGAAGAAAATATAATGACCGATGAACGGAATCAGGGGATAAAAGACATGTGGGGTTTTGAGCGAAAATCAAGGGTATTTGAAATTCCGAAAAAGAATGGAGGAACGAAAAAAGTGAAATCGGAGGAGGAACGTACCGCGGCAGCTATGATCCGAAATTATTGGTTTGGCAGGTATTACAATTTAATTGATCCGAAATGGTAAGGCAAAAAGGAAATAAAATGAATAGAGTATTGATATTATTATTTGCAGCAAGTGCAATTTGCAGCACAGCTGTTTTTGGCCAGCCTACGCCACCTGAAGGTATGGTGTATGTACCAGCTGGCACTTTTATTATGGGTAGTAAATATGGAGACCCTGATGAACGGCCTCAGCAAATTGCTACTACAAAGGCATATTTCATTGATCAAAATGAATTGAGTAATGCTGAATTCTCAAAATTTGATCCAGATCATAAGTTCGCAGAAGGAAGAGCAGATAATGCTGTTATAGTAACCTGGAGTCAGGCCAATGCCTATGCCAAATGGGCTGGAAAAAGACTGCCAACGGAAATAGAATGGGAGAAAGCAGCACGAGGAATTGACGGCCGAGTTTTTCCTTGGGGCAATACCTATGACAATACCTATGTTGTTTGGGATAAAAAAAGCTCCAGAGGAGGATCAATCGCTAAACCACAAAGCCCATACGGATGTTACGACATGGCAGGAAGTGTGTGGGAATGGACAGCAGATTGGTACCATCCTTATCCGGGCAATGACGAGCCAATGGAGCAGTATGGAGAAACGTACAAAGTGATGCGTGGAGGATCAAATTTCAACAATCATTCATTTATTCGTACTTCACAGCGCTATTACGTATTGCCTGAGAAAATCACAAATTACCCGGTCGGTATCCGGTGTGTGAAGGATGTTGAGTAATTGTGTTTGAAAATGTATTAGCCTTATTACAAAAGGGCAATACTTTGAATACATTGGTAAAGAAGATAGATAAAGAAATGAATCCTATTTATTCATTTCTTTATCTATCTTCTTTTTTGTCTTTCCAAGAGGAGCCATAAAATGCTTTGGGTATTCATTGAAGTGAACTAGGAGTAAATCTAAGTCCACCATGGCTTTGTTTATGTTTTGGTACAGAGAATCTTCATGTAGTAATTTGGATACTGTTCCATCACCTTCATTGATCGATGAGATTAACAGTTTGAGTTCGTTCATTGTCCCATTCAGGGTGCTCAATGTAGCCTCTAGTTCAAGTGCATTTACCTTATCCAAAGATCTGTTTACATTGTCTAGCAAAGGATCGATTTTATCTACTTTCGAATCAACGTTAACCAACAGTTTGTTCATTTGTTCAAAAGTCCTATTGATTTTAGAGTTGTTGCTTTTGAGTACTATGTTTACTTCCAGTAGGGTTTGATTAAAGGTTTGAAGAACTGTTTTCACATCTTCTCCGGCACCTTCCAGCCCAATAAGTATTTCATTGATTCTTCCAATGGTGATGCCTATGTTGTCGGTGAGTGGCTGTGCCCTTTCAAACAATTCTGCTAAACCTTTGTCAAAACCAGATTTTAAGGTGTCTCCATTCTGTGCAGGAGTGGTTACACGGCCAATTTCTAGTAATATCGCTTTACTTCCCAAGAAATCTTCGTTTGTCAGTGTCGCAACAGTAGAATCTCCAAGCACTACATTTTCATCTACATCCAGTTCTACAAGTACTTTGTTATCGAGCTCTTGCATGATTCGAATGGCACTCACTCTTCCTACAGAAAATCCGTTTACTATTACTGGGTTTGACACATTCAACCCATCTATGTTTGCGTAGATGGTGTAGTATTTATTCGTTTTGGAAAAAAAATCTTTCCCTTTTAGAAAGTTGAAACCAAGATAAAGGATGGTACCTGATATGATGGTTAATAAACCTACTTTAAATTCTTTTGACACGGTCTGAACTTATTATAATGATTCTAAATCTCGTTTGTAATCCCTGAATGCCCTGTATATACCATGAGCAATATAAGTTTGTTGCAATTCGTCATTTAATTCTCTCTCTTCTTTTTCATTGCTGAGGTATCCGGTTTCAATCAAAATACTCGGCATTGAGGTTTTGTAAAGCACCCAAAATCCAGCACTTTTCACACCTCTACTTCTCCGTCCAACACGTGTTTTGAATTGATTCTCGACATTCTGAGCCAGCATCAAGCTATTGCTCATATAGGCATTCTGATACAATGAAAACAAGATGTATGATTCAGGAGAATTGGGATCAAAACCATCATAGGTTTCTTTTGCATTTTCTTCATATAGAATGACAGAATTCTCCCTTTTGGCGACTTCAAAATTGGCTTCTGTTTTATGTATTCCCATTACATACGTTTCTGTGCCATGAATTTCAGGTCTCGATAGCCAATTGCAGTGAATAGAAATAAATAAATCTGCCCCGTTTTTATTGGCCAGCTCAGCTCTTTCCGCCAATGAAGGAAAGCTGTCTTTGTCTCTTGTATAGATTACCTCAACATCTGGCAGGTATTTTTTGATGGTTGCCCCAGCCTCTAAGGCTATTTTTAGAGCAATGTCTTTCTCCTTGGAAATTTTGCCATGTGTACCTGGGTCTCTTCCTCCATGTCCTGCATCGATTACAATCTTGTCTATTTTATAATCTTTTAAGCCAACATTGTTAAAGGAAACTAACACCAATGTCGCAGATAAAACGAACAATGATATAATATTCTTCATGTACTTGTGGTTGTTAATGATAATGGCAATATTTTTGTACAAAATTGTAAATTTTTCCTTGAAACTGAAAGCCAAGTGCGCATTTTAAAGTCTTTAGTTATATGCAATATATTACTTTTCCAATTATATTCAGCTTTCGGTCAGGATAACAATAACCCTACCAAAAATCCCATTCAAAATAAATTAGATCCAACGAATTTGCTTCAATTGGCTGATTCTTTGGGAGTAAAACCTGAAACAATTTTTCGACTCGCCGATTCTCTTGGAGTCAACCCTGAAAATGTCTTGCAATTCACAGATTCTATTGGCGGTGGGTTAAAAAGTCTGCCTATGGTCAAGAACCTGTTGGCGCAGGACTCTGTGAAAAATGATTCAATTGCATTTCGTCCACCGCCTGGTAAAAGTGATATTGAGACCACTGTAATTTATTCTGCCAACGATTCCATGTTTTTCGACTTGGAAACTCAGGATATGTTCTTGTATGGCGGGGCTAAAATAAAATATGGTATTATAGAACTCGAAGCGGAAAAAATAGAAGTCAATTGGGTAAAGAATACCCTGAAGGCTAATTATGCACTAGACAGTGCTGAAAAGAAAATTGGAAAACCGGTATTCAGGCAAGGGACGGAAGAATATACCACAGATGACATTACCTATAATTTTAAAACCAAGAAAGCGGTAATCAAAGGGATCATCACCGAGCAGGATGGGGCATTTATGCATGGTGAAAAGGTGAAAAAGAATGAAAAGGATGAAATGTATATCCGTGAAGCTCAATATACGACCTGTAATTTAGCTGAGCCTCATTTTTCGATTCATTCAAAGAAGTTAAAAGTCATTCCTAAGAACAAAGTGGTCAGTGGCCCCTTTAGATTGTATTTTGGAAAAATACCAACCATTTTGGCTTTCCCATTTGGGATGTTTCCCCAACCTAGAAAAAAGGCTTCAGGAATCATAGTGCCACAATATGGTGAAGACGCAACCAGAGGGTTTTTTCTTCGAGATGGAGGGTATTACTTTGATATCAACGATTATATCAATTTGACACTGACAGGTGAGATTTACACCCGTGGCAGTTATGGTTTGCAGACCAGATCGACTTATAGAAAAAGATATGCCTATTCAGGGAGTATGAATGTGCGCTACAATAAATCTGTAACGGGTACCCTGGCTGAAGAAAAACCTTTTTCTCAGGATTTTTGGGTGCAGTGGAGTCACAGTCCACAGTCTAAAGGAACGGGAAGGTTTTCTGCTTCAGTTTCTGCTGGTACGTCGAGTTTTTCTCAAAACGTAAACCTGATAAGCGAAAGTTATTCCAGAAGTATTAATGCACAGTTCAATTCCAATGTGTCTTATTCTAAAGCCTTCAGAACGGTCAATATGACTATGAATATGAGGCACAATCAGAATGTTCAAACGGGTCTTGTCAATCTGACTATGCCCGAAATGAGTTTGAATGCCAATCGTATTTATTTATTTAAAAATTCCCAGAAGCTCAGTAAAACAGCATTAGGAAAACTTGGTTTGTCTTATAGTATGACAGCCAAGAATGATCTTTCAAATGCTCCAAAAAGGAACCCTACTGGATATAATATTGTAAATAAAGGGTCACTTGATGATAGTTTGGTGTCATTTAGCCCTGAGAACTTTGATGTTATTTTTGACCGAGCAAAAAATGGAATGCGTCATAGCATTCCGATTTCTACTTCATTTAATGTGATGAAATATTTCACAGTGAGTCCTAGTTTTAACTACACCGAACTTTGGTATCCTAAAGAGATGAGATACACCTATGTGCCAGAAGAGGAAGGAGTGAGAATAGATACATTGAGGGGGTTTTCTCGTGCTGGATACTTCAGCTCAGGAGCTTCAATGAATACTAGGCTATATGGTTTTTATCCGATAGGCGGAAAGAAGATTCAGGCCATCAGGCATGTAATGACTCCAAGTATCGGGTTTAGTTATAGCCCTGACTTTGGAGCAGAAAAATACGGCTATTACGATGAAGTGCAGATCAATGAAGAAGGAGATACCCGAACACTATCAAAATTTGAAGGATTTGCTTATGGCAGTCCTGCACGTGGCGAAAGTGCAAGTATGTCATTTTCATTGAACAACAATATTGAAATGAAGGTAAAGACCAAGAATGATAGTATTGATGAATTTAAGAAGGTAAAACTATTTGATAATCTGTCATTTTCATCTGGGTATAATTTTGCTGCCGATTCTTTTAAACTGAGTAATATCAGTATGAGTGCCAGAACAAGTATTTTAAACAGGGCCATTAGTGTGAGTTTTTCAGGTTCAATGGATCCCTATGTGTATATTCTTGATAGTATTACTTACAAAAGTGGAGGAGCAAAAACAGTTTATGATCATAAAATTGATCGATTTGCCTGGAACAATGGAAATGGCCTGGGTCAATTGAGTAGAGGTACCGTATCTCTAGGTTTCAACTTATCACCTAAGTCTAAGAAAAAGAAGACAGAAACGAATACCCAGGAACAGAATGGGCCGAGGGAAGGTTATGATCCCAATGACCTGAACGATCCAAATAATCCCTACAGCGATCCTTACAATCTGGAAGAAGGAGTTCGGAATGGCGAATTCATGGGTCAAAACAAAAATCAATATACCGCCTATAATGATGCCAATCAGTATGTTGACTTTAGCATCCCTTGGACTTTACGGGCCAATTATTCTTACAATTATTCTAAAACCGGATTTCAAGACGCCAGAATCACCCAGTCTTTGAGTTTCAGTGGAAATATTAGTTTGACAGAAAAAACTAAAATTGGTTTTAATTCGGGGTATGATATTAAGAACAAAGAGTTTACCGTAACTCGCTTGAATTTATCCAGAGACCTGCACTGCTGGACATTGAATTTCAATTGGGTGCCATTTGGACCGAATCAATCTTATTTTGTTGAAATCAGTGTATTATCTACTCTTCTTAGTGATTTAAAACTGGATAAAAGGAGTAGATCTGCGTATAGCGGTTTCTAACCGAAAATTATTTAGCGTAAGCTTTGCACATGCTGACATTCCGTTATGTGCCATAATTAGTCGTCCCTTAAAAACTCATTTTCTGTCGTGATATTAAACCAAATTGGA
>CAXBNB010000125.1:0-8471 GCA_963976505.1 uncultured Reichenbachiellaceae bacterium | reverse complement strand
CCTACAGATTCTAAAAATTATGATGATCAATTGGAAGGTTCCTACTATCATATATTGAAAGAGTATGAAAATGATATCAATCAAGCAGAAAAGATAGAACGATTTGATTTTTACCAACGGGCTTCAGAAGCTTATGTGGTGATAATGTCTGGCACGGCAAAACGATTTTGTAACGTCATTCTTAAGAAAGGCACAATTTTTTTATAAGCAGTAAATTCTAATTTACGAATGAAAGGCAAAGCAAGAGTATGTTTTATAGGCAATGGTGAATTTGCAAACAAAGTGCATTATCAGTCCCTTGCCTCCATAGATAATGTTGAAATTGTCGGTATCTGTGCATTCAATGCTGATAGACTGAAACAAACGGCTCTAAAATATAATATTTCAACAGACAAAATTTACATTTCTTCTTCCAAGAACGGCTATCAAAAAATGCTTTCAGACCTGCGCCCCGATGGAGTCTATATCATTGGACAACCAGAGGCCATGTTTGATATTTGGGTGTGGTGTTTGCAACAAGGGTTTAATATTTTCATTGAAAAGCCAATGGGTATCACCTTGCACCAATCCAGAATATTGACTCATCTGGCAGCAGAAAATAGTTGTATCACACAAGTATGTCATCAGCGTAGATCTGCTCCTATTATGGAGTTGATGAAGAGTAAGTGCCTTGAAAAAGGAGCTATCACCCATGCAATTGTGGAGTTTAGCAAATTTGACATTCGACCGATGCTGTCAGCTAGAGATCGGATGTTGGATGATTTTACGCATTCTATAGATACCGCTAGGTGGATAGGTGATGGCGAAGTTGTCAAAATTGAATCCAGCTGCAAAAGTATCGGTGTGCCTGACATCAATTGGATTGGAGCCACTTTGCATTTTGACAATGGTACTACATGTTACGTAGTAGGCAACTGGGCATCAGGTAGAAGAATATTTCGAGTACAATTGCACGCTCCGTGTATCTGTGTGGATGTGGAGCTGGAAAAAGAAGGTACTATCTACGAAGCTGGAGATGTGCAAGGTCAGAAATACGATACATGTGAAGTGGCTGATAGTGAAGAACTTTTTGTATTTGGAGGGTTTAGAGCTAAGAGTATCGAGTTTGTAGAATCGATACAATCTGGAAAAGAAAAAACCTCTTCCTCTTTTAGAGAGACATTAAAAACCATGGAAGTTTGTGAGAAAATATTGGCACAAAACCTCATTGGTGACAATCAAACAATGTGAAATCGCTTTGAGAGCCTGTAAATACTCAATTTGATTTATTTGTATTACATAAACTCAATAAATAGAAAAATATATTCCCATTCCATTACTTTTTTCAATCTGAATCATATATTTGTAATACAAATTATTTTGTAATCAGATATCACTTGCTGAGTGGTACTTTATAAACTATAACTATTAAGATATGATGATGAAGGCAATAACTTGTTTTACAGTGTTCTTTTTATTGAATACTGCTGTTCTGGATAATCTGGAGGCAAAGCCAGAAGATAACGGAGAAAAAATGAAAATATCCTTGCAAAAAAGGGTTCCTTCTGATTTGGACGAGGGTTCATTAATACTAGTAAATGATATTCAGGAATGGAATAGCAACGAAACGGCGATCATTATTTGTGACATGTGGGATAAACATTGGTGTGAAGGGGCTACTAAAAGAGTTGCGGAAATGGCACCCCATTTGAATAAAGTAGTATCTATTGCCAGAGCCAAAGGAGCTTTGATTGTGCACGCACCAAGTAGCACCATGGATTATTACAAAAACCATCCTGGCAGAAAGCTGGCAAAAAAATACAAATACAAGAGTGTTAAACAAAAAATGACACCTGATGATCAAAAATTGGAATGTGAGCTTGATCAGGATTGGCCTTTTGAAATTTCTCATGGAGGTTGTAGTGACACACCTAAATGTAAAGATGTGAACAAGACAGTTTGGACAAGACAAATTGATACTATAGACATCCTTGATGGAGATGCGATTTCAGATTCGGGAGTAGAGGTAGGAAGCTTATTTATAAAAAAAGGTATCAAGAATGTGATACTGGTAGGAGTACATACCAATATGTGTGTGATTGGTCGCACTTTCGGATTGCGCAATATGGTCAGACTAGGAATGAATGTAGCATTGATGCGTGACATGACTGATACGATGTACGATTCTACTTCATCTCCTTATGTTTCTCATTTTACGGGAAACAGTTTGATTCATGAGTATATAGAAAAAAATGTTTGTCCTACCTTGGTTTCTACGGACTTCACAGGAGAAAAGCAATTTAGATTCAAGAACGACAAGAGACCTATTGTAGCTTTTATTACTGCGGAAAGTGAATACCGAGGCAATCAAAGACTTCCCGAATTTGCTCATGAACTTTTATTGACCAAAAATGTAAACTGTGAATTTGCACTGGGTAAACCAATTATGAAAGGTGAAGGGCGACACAATATCGAAAACCTCCAGATAATGAAGGATGCTGATCTTGCGGTTTTCTTTATCCGTCGCAGGGCATTGGAGCCAGAAAAAATGGAGTTTATCAAAGACTATGTGAAAAGTGGCAAACCTGTCATAGGGATTCGTACTGCAAGTCATGCCTTCGATCCAAAAGGCAATGTGCCACGTGAAGGAGGAGGAATAGTAGCAGCTACTGGTAAAGTGGATGATTATTTGTCTAATTGGACTGAATTTGATGAAGAGATTTTGGGAGGAAATTATCAAGGCCATCATGGCCATTTAAAAGAAGGAACTGTTGTGTCAATTGTGCCGGGTATGTCAAATCACCCGTTGCTAAAAGGAGTATCGGACGAAGGCTTTACAAGTCCCAACTGGTTGTATCAAAACAGTCCTCTCAGGTCTCCCAATGCTCAAGTGTTACTGTTGGGAACAATTCCAGGACAACCGTCAGAGCCAGTACCAATACCAATAAATACGGCAATGTTATTTATACCTCACTGGGGCATTGGGACGACTGGGAAATCGAGAGCTTTAAGAATGCCATGCTCAACTCTGTAGACTATTTACTAAACTTTGAAAAAACCAAATAAGATGGAAAGACGAAATTTTATAAAAAAGACATTCACTGGGGCTGGAGTAATTACATTGGGTGCTTCAGGTCTCATTTCTCCTTCTTGTTTAGGGGCAAATGACAAAATTGTTTTAGCAATAATTGGATCTGGAGGCAGAGGCAGAGGCACTATTATCAATACTTGCAAAGTCAACGAAAATGTGACCATAAAAACGGTTTGTGATGTCAATGATCTTAAAGCCGCAAAGACCATTGACAGTGTGGAAAAAGAACTTGGCTATAAGCCAATTCATGTCAAAAACATGAAAGAGGTTTTTGACGACAAGGATATAGATGCTGTCTGGATTTCAACTCCTGAACATTGGCATGCATTGGCTACCGTTTGGGCTTGTCAAGCAGGCAAAGATGTGTATGTTGAAAAGAATCCTACCATCAATATTTGGGAAGGGAGAAAAATGGTAGAGGCGGCAGCCAAATACGATAGAATAGTGCAGGTTGGTTTTCAGAACAGAAGTGCTCCTTATGGTTTTTCGGCAAAAGAATATATTCAAAGTGGTAAACTTGGCAAAATTGTTCATGTGAAGTCGTACAATATGCTGGGTGGAGGAAAGTGGATAGCCCAACCTGATGGAGAAATTCCGAATGGTTTGGATTGGGATGCTTGGTTGGGTCATGCACCATATCGTCCATACAATTCTGGCATACATGACATGGAAGGTCGTGGAGGGTGGGGGAGTTTTTGGGCTTACAGCGGAGGCACTTTGGCCGATGATGCCAGCCATGTAGTGGATTTGGCTCGTATGGTTCTGGGAGATCCGGGACATCCTAAATCAGTTTATGGCTGGGGAGGAAACAATGCCTGGGGCTCGGAAAGAGAAACACCAGAGTTTCAAACCATGACTTTCGATTTTGGAGACTATGCGATGACCTGCGAAAGTGGAAATGCAACTAATTACATAAAAAAGACCCCATTTGCTATTCGGGAAAGTGATTCTCAATTTCCGGATTGGAGACAAAATGCTACAAGAACAGAAATATATGGCACAGAGGGTATGATGTATTTAGGTCGTCATGGTGGAGGTTGGCAAGTATTTGGTGAAAATGGCGAAGTACTGGCTCAGGAATATGGTATAGTACCGGATATATACCACCAACAAGATTTCATTTCATCTTTAAGGTCTAGAAAACAGCCTAATGGAAGTGTAGAAGAAGGGCATAAAAGTGCCACCTTAATACACCTTGGGAATATTGCCTATCGGGTAGGCAACAAGCAATTGTTTTTCGATGGAGAAAAGGAAAGATTTATAGGAAATGAAGATGCAAACAAATTGTTAAAAACAGAATACAGAGAAAATTATAAAATACCAGAACAAGTTTAAAGAATCAATTTTTTTTCTATAACTCAATAATATGGCTGCAAAACCAAGTGCAAACGACAAGGTAGTATTGGCATTGATTGGAGCAGGAGGAAGAGGTACCGGGGTGATCTTAAGCATGCAAAAAAACACTCCAAATGTGGAGGTGAAATACGTATGTGAAGTAGATGATTCTAGGGGAGGCCGTGCTATAGATGAGTTGTCTAAAGCACAGGGATACAAACCTAAGCGAGTCTCGGACCTGCGTCGAGTTTTGGATGATAAGGATGTGGATGGTGTGGTTGTTTGTACACCGGAGCATTGGCATGCTTTGGCAGCTATCTGGGCTTGTCAAGCAGGAAAAGATGTTTACGTCGAAAAAAACATTTCACTTTCTATAGAAGAAGGGCGAAAGATGGTAGAGGCGGCTGAAAAATCCAAAAGCATTGTTCAGTGTGGAACTCAAAACAGGAGTGCCAATTATAATATATTGGCTCGGGATTATATCCAAAGTGGCAAACTTGGCAATATCGTACAAGTAAAAAATTATTGCATGTTACCCGGTGGAAAACCATGGTTTCTCAAGCCTGATTCTCCTGTTCCTGAAGGGCTGAATTGGGATATGTGGCTGGGGCCGAGCAAAAAGGTGCCGTACAATTTGAGTCGTCACAAAGCATGGTATGATTGGTGGGATTATTCAGGAGGTGCTGCTTTGGCTGGCGATGCTTCACACGTCATGGATTTGGCTCGGATGGTCTTAGGAGATCCTGAACATCCCAAGGCTGTACATTGCGCTGGTGGTCGTATTTTACACGATGACGAAAGAGATACACCAGACATTCAGGCAATTACTTTTGATTATGGTAAGTTTCCAATGTCATGCGTCAGCTCGATATTTGGTAATTATATGGTGAAAACCGATCCTAAAATTCGCTATGGTAATGATTTTCCTGATTGGAAACTCAATGCTACGCGTATTGAAATATACGGCACAGAAGGCATGATGTACTTGGGTCGTCACGGTGGCGGTTGGCAGGTATTGAGTACTGAAGGAGAAGTAGTGGCTCAAGAACCAGGCATGTTTCCGGATATTGAACACCAGTTAAATTTTATTGAATCTATTCGTACCAGAAAAATGCCGAATGGAAATATCCTTCAAGGGCACAAAAGTGCTACTTTGATTCATTTGGCGAACTTGTCGTATCGTTTAGACAATACTAAGTTGGAATTTGATGGTACATCAGAAAAGTTTACCAATTCGGATCAAGCCAATGCGCTGAGCAAGCTGGAGTATAGTTCTGGCTATGAAATCGTTTGACCAGCTAAATGGAAAATTTGAAGGAAAAAACCAATGTAAAAACCATTTTAACATTTTCTGTAATAGGAATAGGGCTTATATTTTTTATTTCAAAAAAGCTCAATACACCGGATTCTGTTTTTATTAGATTTGATATTAGGCAAAATATGGAAGCAATCTATTTGTCCACATTTGCTGAGCCACCGCAGTTTGCCGTTTGGATCGAAAATGAAAAAACAAACGAAAAACAAACCGTATTTGTAACGCACAGGTCAGGGATTGGTGACTGGGAAGGCAAACCGGCTGTGCCAGTGGCCATTCCCAGATGGTCAGAGTTGTTTGTAACCAAAGAGGATTTGAAAGACCACAAAGAAATAGCAGCAGTTTCAGGAGCTACGCCCAAAAAAGAATCATTTTCAGTAAGCGTTGCAGTACCGGAAGGTTCTGTTTGGAGTTGCTGGATTGAAATGAACCTTGCAGGAGATTTTAACGAATCTTTCACAGAGTTCAATGCAGCGACCTTGGTAGAAGACGAGTTTTTGTGGACAACCTGCCCTGCTTTATAAAGCTATTGTTACGGCACAAAATGATTTTGATGTGAAAGCAGAACTTGTAGGACAATCTATATGGGAGGATGGGATCAATCGGGTGGAAACTGTAAGTGCAAGAGTTACGACTGCTAAGCGTGTTTTTGAAGACATAAAAATTTCAGTATCGAAATAATTAATTTATCAATTTGATTTTATGAAACAACTTTTCAGCATACTGGATCGCACTTTAGAAGGACTACTTTTTTTAGTCTTATTTACTATGGTGTTCATTGTGGCATCCAATGTATTCGGACGTTTTATTTTAGGTAGTTCGATTTCGTGGGGTGAGGAGGTGGCTAAAATTTCACTCACTTACCTTACCTTTTTTGGTGCTGCTTATGCCATGAAAGACAATTCACATTATACATTCGATTTTTTGATTCAAAAATTGTCTCAACGATGGTTGCCTTATTTTTTGGCTTTTCGGTGGCTCGTCATCATTCTAATTTCTGCGCTTTTATTGTATTGGTCTGTGGAGGTTACCTTAGGTATTACAGGCTGGATCATGCCTTCTACTGGAATAAATAGGGCATTTGTATATGGAGTTACGCCTGTCAGTATGATTTTTCTTCTTCTGTATGCGATGAGAAACTTCATAGCCAACCTGAAAAATCCTGCACTTTATATGGATTTAGCCAATAAAACTTGAATATGACCTATATCTTATTGATTACATTTTTTGTGTTGTTGGTGTTAGACGTTCCAGTCGTTTTTTGCATGTTGGCATCTTCATTGGCGGCATTGCTTTATGCTGATGTAAACCCATTGATGATGGCTCTGGAGTTGTCAAGAAACATGAATTCATTGTATCCAATGGTGGCAGTTCCATTTTTTATATTGGCGGGAGATTTAATGAACAAAGGAGGTCTTTCTCAGAAGGTAATCAATCTTTGTCAGGCCATGATGGGACAAATGCCTGGTGGATTGGCAATGGTTACGACGAATGCTTCCATGTTTTTTGGAGCCATCTCTGGATCGTCAAGTGCCACATGTGCAGCCATAGGTGGCGTAATGATTCCTGCTATGGAAAAAGAAGGCTATGATCGATCTTTTGCTACTGCATTGGCAGCTTGCTCCGGAACCACAGGTGCTTTGATACCTCCTAGTATGGTATTACTCTTTTATGCTGCCATTACGGGAATGTCTGTTGAGAAAATTTTTATGGCTGGTGTCATTCCTGGATTACTAATAGGATCGGGATTAATAGTTGTGAGCTTTTTATATGCGAGAAAAAGGAATTTAAAGCTTAAGCAAAGTGGTGAATTTTGGAGTCACTTATTTTCTAGCTTGAAGGATTCCGTTTGGGCAGTTCTTTTGGTTTGTATTATTTTCTTTGGAATATTAGGCATTCCGGGAGTCACGAAGGGGATTTTCACAGCCACAGAAGCTTCAGCAGTCGCGGTTGTCTATGCGTTGTTTATTGGCTTCTTTGTCTATAGACAATTGAAGATCAAGGAACTGCCAAAAATATTTGTCGGGGCAGCTAAAACCACGGCTACACTTACCTTTTTAATCAGTGCATCGGGACTTTTTGGCTGGGTGCTTTCCATGGCATTCTTACCAGAAGCAATTACCAACGGCTTACTCAATGGGTCTGAAGACTTGGTTGCTCCCTTCCAACACCTGCTCACTGATGCTCAGGCATTGGAGGTTAAAAAGTATGCAGTTTTGATTGCATTGAACATTGCACTGCTAATTATAGGGATGTTTTTGGATGCAGGTCCGGCTATCATCATTCTGGCACCAATTGTATTTCCTATAGGTCAGCAGTTGGGTATGGACAACTACCACTTTGGGGTAATGATTGTCACTAATTTGGTCATTGGGCTTGTAACACCACCAGTAGGTACTACTTTGTTTGTTGCAAGTGGTGTGGGAAATGTAAAAATGGCAGCATTAATTCCCTATATTTTGAAATTTCTTTGGGTATTGATTCTGGTTCAGGTATTGATTATTTTCGTTCCAGTAATTACTACCTGGTTACCTAGTTTTATTAAATAAGTATTGTATAAGTTATTATGAAATATAGAAATATAGAAAATACGGATATTGGGTTGTCCCTTTTTGGATTGGGTTGCTGGGCTTTTGGAGGAGGAGACTACTGGGGGAGTAATCATGATCAAAAGGAAGTAAACAAAGTGGTTCATGCTGCTGCTGATCTTGGCGTCAATTATTTTGATTCCGCTGAGGTTTATAATGAGGG
>CAXBNB010000124.1:0-8479 GCA_963976505.1 uncultured Reichenbachiellaceae bacterium | reverse complement strand
AATTACATTGACGAAATAAGGGTTCGACCCCTAAGGTTACAAGTACAATACAATAGCTGGTTTGACTTTGGAAATAGAGTAACCAAAGAAAGCTTTTCTGAGAGTGTCTCCAAGATACACCAGAAATTGGTGGAAGAAAGAAATGTGCCCCCACTCAAGGCGTATGTAATTGATGACGGATGGCAAGATGTACAAGCAGACTGGTCGGACAAAACCTGGAAAGTAAACCAAAAATTTGATGATGATTTTTCCAATAGTATGTTGACTGTTAAACAGGCAAAATCAAATCTTGGTCTATGGATGAGTCCTGGTTGTCTGTTTGGAGTCCAACCAGCAGCTAAAAAGTACAAAGAACAAGGATTTGAGACCATGGGAAAATGGATGTCTATGGCAGGACCGAAATACATGCAACTGGTGGAAGACAGGATATTGGAGCTGACTGAAGATGGTGTGACTTATTTCAAACTTGATGGCGTTTTTGGCCATTTAAATATCCGTGAATTTGAATTGAATGGTCAAAAATATGACATTCCTTATATGCCACAATTGGGTACAGAAGGGCTGTCCGCCTCTGATTCACTTTTGAACGACCCAAAATTTGACGAGTTAAAGACTTATTACTTGGTAGCTGGTACAGAACGCCTCATGGAACTTTTTGCAAAGCAACATCAGGTAAACCCTGATGTATATGTGGTGATTTCCAACGGAGCATATTTGAGTCCTTGGTGGTTGATGTACATAGATGCTGTTTGGATGATCAATGCAGGTGATGCTGCAGGAGGCAGCAACCGTACTCAGGAACTGGTATATAGAGATGGTGTTTATTTTGATACTTGGCAAAAGGAGCATACGCAGTTCCCAATCAATTCAGTTTTTAATCATGAACCTAAGAAAGTCAAAACGGGAGAAAGCAAACAAGCTTTCAGCGAATACCTTTGGATGAACCTCTCCCGTGGAACTGGCTTTATTGAACTCTATATTAAGACGCAGCAATTGTCAGATGGTGATTGGGATGTATTGGCTGATGGATTGAAATGGGCACATAAAGTATTTCCATACTTCAAAACATCAAGGATGCATGGTGGTAACCCCAATCTTAGTGAGGTATATGGATATACTGCTTGGAATGAATCCGGTGGATATGCTTCTTTTCACAACCCTTCTGATCAAGTGCAAACTTATAATGTTACACTAGACCGAAAATTTGGATTGATGTCGGCAGAAAAAACATACAAAGTTTCGTCACCTCTCAACAACGCAGATGTGTTATCAGGTAAGTCATTTAAATACGGAAGTCAGTTTGAAATAAGCCTGGAACCAGGGCAAGTGAAAGTACTGGATTTTAATTAAACTATACTTATTAAACTAACAAAATGAATTTAACCAAATTAAAAATTGCAGTGGTATTGCTATGCATCACTTCGGTAGTAATGGCACAGGAAATTGCATTAGATCAACTCAAGCTTTCAAATCTTGACCTCAAAAAAGTAGAGCAACCCTGGTGGACGGCACAAAAAAATAGAGCAATAAATGGTGAGAAAATCGAGATTGCTGATCAGGCATTTTCCAATGGGGTGGGAACGCTATCAGGAAGTAAGATATTGGTTTTTTTGGACGGAAAATCAGAAAAGTTTTCAGCCAATGTGGGCATACAGGATCAGCAATTATTAAATGGGGAAGTTAAATTCAATGCGTTAGGCGATGGCAACAAACTCTTCTATCAAGAAGGTGAAAAAGAAAATCGTTTTGTGGGAATTGCCAATACCCAAGAAGCCATCGGTAAAGGTTCTGTTCGTTTTGTCGTGATAGCTGATGGCAAGGAAATATGGAAGAGTAAGAAAATTAAAGGTGGCAGTAAAGCTGTGCCGTTGGAAGTTAATGTCAAAGGTGTTCAAATACTGGAATTGATTGTGGAGGATGCTGGGGATGGCGTGTCTGGCGATCATGCAGTATGGGGCGATGCTACATTATACTTTAGTGGCTTTCAACCGCAAATGGTAGATGGCAATTACCTCAGTAGAATGAAAAAAGCGGATGCTGTATTTACCAATACTATTGCACCATTGATGAAGTTATTGCCAAAGGTCAGTGAAAAATATCTCAATGGGGTTGGGGAAGATTGGCTGGTGAAAAATGTTGATTTACCTTCTTCTGTTTTGCAAGGTGAAAATGACAAAGAAATCATATTGTCAAATGGACTGGTAAGTCGAACCTTTAGGTTGACACCCAATTGCGCTACCGTTGATTTCAAAAACCTGACTACTGGTGAGTCGCTGATTCGGGGCGTAAGACCTGAAGCAACTCTGACTTTCAACGAACAGGAATATAGTATAGGCGGATTGGATGGGCAAGTGGAATACGCTTATTTAAAGAAAGAGTGGTTGGATCAAATGTGGAGCCCGGCTAGTTCTTTTCAAGTAGCAACTTTTCGGGTAGAAGACATCAAACCCCGCATCGATTGGAAAAACAAACGGTGGGCTTTGGAGAAAAAACAACCAACCAAAGGGAAGGAGCTTGTTTTCGTTTATTCTCATAAAGATTTAGTAGGAATCAAAGTGGAGGTTCATTACGAAATATTTGATGGGATTCCGTTGATTAGCAAGTGGTTTACTGTCCAAAATGAAAGTGGTAAGGACATTAAGCTCAATACTTTTGTAAGTGAAACACTGGCGATGATAGAGCCTGAAAGTTCTGTGGAAAGGGGCACCACTGGTTGGGAACTACCCAATATACACATCGAAAGTGATTTCGAATTTCATTCCATGTCGATGAAGAATGCCAATAAGGTGGTGCATTGGGAAAAAGATGAGAAATATTCTTCTCAAGCCAATTATAGGAGGCTGACACCTTGTTTGCTTGAATGCAAGTTGCCCATCGGTCCCAATGAAAACATTAAGTCTGGAGCAGGCTTTGAATCTTTTAGGGTTTGGGAATTGCCTTACGATAGTTACGACCGCCAAAGAAAAGGGCTCATAACCATTAGGATGTACAAAATACTGGCTCCATGGAGTACGGAGAATCCTCTTTTCTTGCATTTGACCACAACCGATGAAACTAAAGTGAAAGCTGCCATTGACCAGTGTGAGGAAGTTGGTTATGAAATGGTGATTTTGAGTTTTGGTAGTGGTCTGAATATGGAAGACCTTTCAGATGAAAATATTGCCAAATTCAAAGGATTTGCTGATTACGCACATGAGAGAGGAATAGAATTGGGCGGATATTCATTGCTGTCCAGTAGGTGGATCAGCGAGGAAGTAGATGTGATCAATCCGGAAACGGGCAAGCGAGGAGGTACGATCCATGGAAGTGCACCTTGCCTCAACAGCCAATGGGGGATTGATTATTTTGACAAACTGACTACTTTTTTTGAAAAAACAGGTTTTGACCTTTTGGAGCATGACGGATCCTATCCCGGTCAATTGTGTGCCTCGACCTCACATGTGGCACATGAGGGATTGGAAGATTCTCAATGGAAAGCGTGGAAAAGGATTACAGATTATTACAAGTGGAGCAATGAAAATGGAATATCGCTCAATATTCCTGATTGGTACTACCTGAGTGGCAGTACGAAAAATGGCATTGGATACCGTGAAGTCAACTGGTCCTTGCCAAGAGAGCGCCAGTTGGTGCTAGGCCGTCAAAATATCTATGATGGCACCTGGGACCGCTTGCCTAGTATGAGTTGGACTTTTGTGCCCTTGGTGCAATATCACGGTGGAGGAGCAGCTGCTACCATCGAACCACTCAATGATCATTTGGATGCCTATGAAGCACACATGGTGCAAAATTATGGCATGGGAATCCAGGCTTGCTACAGAGGCCCTAGGTTGTACGATACCGAAAAAACCAAACAAACAGTTGTTGGAGTAGTGGAGTGGTACAAGAAATACAGGAGTATTTTAAACTCCCCCATCGTTCATATCAAAAGAGCTGACGGCAGAGACATAGATGGCATGATGCATGTAAATCCTGATTTGAAAGAAAAGGGTTTTGCTATGTTTTTCAATCCTACAAATCAAACCATAAAAAAGACCGTGAAACTGCCACTGTATTATACTGGACTTTCAGAGACGGCTAAAATCAGAGAAAAGGACGGGGTATTTAATAGCTTTACGCTGGCCAGAGACTATTCAGTAGAAATTGAAATAGAAGTGCCTGTTATGGGCAATACTTGGTTGGTGATAGAATAATAATTATTGACAAATTTTAAAAAATAAACATTATGAATTTCAGGTACTCGTACCTTGTTTGTAGCGGGGGCATGTAGCCAAAATGGAAATGAATCCTCATCTGGGGACTTTACATTGGGTTTCAACGAGCAAGGACAAATTACAAAGCTCGTAAATAATAAAGGAGCAAAGAATTATGCCAGAATGGACAATGAAAATGCACTGCTAGCCATTAGAGTTAATGGAAAATTGGAATACCCAAAAACAGCTGAATTTGATGAAAACAACAGCATTATTACACTGACTTATCCATTGAACGATGTGGTGGCAGAAGTTAAAATTGAGAACAAGGAGGCTTACCTTACTTTGGAATTACTTTCTTTGACACAAAAAGAAAAAGTGGAATTGGTGCTATGGGGACCTTTTCAAACCAATATAAAAGAAACCGTGGGTGAAACCATTGGTGTAGTTAGAAACAAGGATTTTTCAATTGGCATTCAGGCATTGAACATTCGTACCCTTGGAGGATACCCGTCTAGTGAAGACGATTCCACTCCGTCCTACAATATTTTTTCTACTACCAGTCTGGTGGACATTGCTGACTCATTAAATATTTTGTACAGAGGGCATACCGCCTTGCCAAAAGAATATGGGAGTTCGTTACAAGCCTATACAAGAAATAGGTCTAAGGATAGGGTAGTGGCTGCCATGAACCATGAAAAATATGTTGCTCCGGCTTATGAAGATGCAGGAGTTGTGGGTTCTAAAATCGCTATTTTTGGTTGTGCCCCCGAGTTGGTTTTGGATGTGATCGAAAAAATAGAATTGACAGAAGGGCTACCTCATCCTATGTTGGATGGTGTGTGGGCAAAAAGGGCTATCAGTGCCAGTTCAGCTTATTTGATTCAGGGCTTCAATAGCGACAACATAGATGATGCTATCGAATTGACTCAAAAAGCCGGCTTAAAGTATTTATATCAAGGTGGACCCTTTGAAAATTGGGGCCATTTTGATTTGCATAAAAAAGGATTTCCAGACAATTGGGAAAGCATGAAAATGTGTGTGGAGAAAGCAGAAAAAGCTGGCTTGAAAGTAGGAGCACATACCTTGTCCAACTTCATCACCACCAACGATCCTTATGTTACTCCAGTGCCGGATCCCCGATTGGCAAAAGTAGGCTCAAGCACATTGGTGAAAGCAATTGATGACAAGGAAAAGAATATTGAAATTGAAAGCCCTGATTTTTTCAATCAAATGAAAAACAACAGCCTGCATGCTGTAGTGATTGGAGAAGACATTATCCGCTACGAGACCGTGTCGGAAGAAAAACCTTGGGTGCTGTTGAATTGTGAAAGGGGTGCGTTCGATACGAATGTAGCTTCCCACAGTAAGGGTGATAAGATATCCAAATTGGCTGATCATGGCTACAAGACATTTTTGACCAATACAGATTTGTCTTTGGAAGTGTCAGGTAAGCTGGCTGAGTTGTACAACCAGACTGGACTCAAGCAAATTTCATTTGATGGGTTAGAAGGAAATGCATCGACAGGAATGGGTGCGTATGGAGAAGCGTTGTTTGTCAAAAACTGGTACGACAACCTGAACCCAGAAATCAAGGATGATTACATCATGGATGCGAGCAGACCCGGACACTATTTTTGGCACATGTTTACCCGCATGAACTGGGGTGAGCCTTGGTACGCAGGATTCAGAGAAAGCCAGACTTCTTACAGGCTGCTCAATCAGGACTATTTCCGTCGTAATTTTATCCCGTGTATGTTGGGCTGGTTTAGCATGCGTGACAATACGAGCATAGAAGATATAGAATGGATGCTGGCGAGGAGTGCAGCTTTTGATGCAGGCTACTCGCTGGTGACTTCCGCAGGATTGGTAGCAAAAAATGGTTTTGGAGACCAAATTCTAGAAAAAATCAAGCAATGGGAAAAGGCCAGGATGTCCAAGGCATTTTCCGTTGAACAAAAGAAGAGAATGGAAGACATCAAAGCCGAGTTTTCATTGGAGACAGTGTCCGACAACAGTTGGAACCTGATTCCTTTTGACGTACAGCGCTTCGAACACAAACTGATTGTGAGACAACCGGGCGAGCCTGTGTGGTCCACCTTTGATTTCAACAATCCTTACGGACAACAGCCATTGGCCTATATCCTCCATACTACCAATGGCGCAACAGCATCCAAACTGTTTATAGAGATAGATGACTTTAAGAAAATTGATCTTGACATCAGCATAGAGCCCAACCAGTATTTGAAATATGAAGGAGGAGATGAAGTTGCTTTATACGACCAAACCTGGATCCTGTTAAAAACCATGAAAGTTGATCCAGCCAAGTTTGCTTTGGCCAAAGGTGCCCACAAAATAAAAGTAGATTGCCAGTTTGCAGGAAGTGACATGGCCAGTCTTAAGCTAGAACTGAAAACCGCTGGAGAGCCTGAAAAAGTGGTGGCAGGAAAATAAGAAAAACAAAAAGCAGGCACCAAGCCGTTTCTTCTCACAGAGGAAACGGCTTTTTTTTGGAGGTTATTCAGAACTTTCCAAAAGTTTATTCAATTGCAACACTAAAATCTATTAGGGTCTAACTTTTGGAAAGTTGCTAGGACAGATATTGGGGTCGGTGAAGTTGCTGTTTGCCTTGATACTAGGCAATAGTAGGTATTAAAAAGTATTTTTCCGATCTGTCTAAAAACATGCTTGAAACTTATCGAGTTTATAAAATTCCCTGTTATCAGTTAGAAAAATACTCTACTTAGTTCAATTCCATTTTGAGTTTTTGTTGGCTATTTGAGTTATAGTAGGTTTTACTTTGAAATAAATGGAACATTTTTTGTTGTGTACCGAGTTATTTATAAACTTATATTATAAATTCTAAGCAATAAAAAAGGCGAGGAATAATCCCCACCTTAAATGTTTTCACAACGGAATAATCCTTATTGTGATTGGCTTTCAATTAGCTCAAATGTACAAATAACTTTTAAAAACACCTCACTGTATGAAAAAGATTTTAGGACTGGATTTGGGAACTAACTCGATTGGGTGGGCATTAATAGACCAAGACTTTAAAAATAAAACAGGAAAGATTCTCGGTATGGGTAGCAGGATTATTCCAATGAGCCAAGATATATTGGGTGATTTTGATAAAGGAAATACCGTAACTCAAACAGCTGCAAGAACCGGATTCCGCGGTACAAGGCGTTTGAGAGAGCGGCATTTATTGAGAAGGGAACGCTTGCATAGGGTTTTGAATGTAATGGATTTTCTGCCTAAACATTACGCCAATCAAATTGATTTTGACCAACGATTAGGACAATTTCTTCCAGAAACAGAACCATTATTAGCCTACAACAACAAAGACTTCATCTTTAAAAAATCTTTTAACGAAATGCTGAAAGATTTTAGGACTGCCCAGCCTACACTTTTGGATAGAAAAAATAAGAGAGGTGAAGATGCCAAAATCCCCTACGACTGGACGATTTACTATTTACGAAAAAAAGCCCTTTCCCAAAAATTGGAAAAGGAAGAATTGGCATGGCTACTTTTAACCTTTAATCAAAAGCGCGGATATTATCAACTTCGTGGTGAAGAAGAAACTGAAACGCCTAATAAACTAGTTGAATTTCATTCTCTGAAAATAGTCGGTGTTCTAGCTGATGAGAAACCTAACATCAAAGGCGATTTATGGTATTCTCTACATTTGGAGAATGGTTGGATCTATAGAAGATCTAGTAGAACAGATTTGTCCAATTGGAATGGCAAAGTACGCGATTTTATAGTCAGTACCGATCTGAATGATGATGGTACTGTTAAGCTTGATAAGGAAGGTAATGAAAAAAGAAGTTTTAGAGCGCCAGGAGATGATGACTGGACACTTTTAAAAAAGAAAACGGAACAGGAAATAGATAATTCGGACAAAACCGTTGGCGAATACATATACGATAATTTGCTTCAAAAACCTAATGACAAAATAAGAGGGAAATTAGTTAGCACCATTGAAAGAAAGTATTACAAAAAAGAACTGATAACTATTCTCAAAATGCAAATTGAATTGCAACCGGAATTGTTTAGCGATGAAATACATAGCGATTGCGTAAGAGAATTATACCGCCACAATGAATCACATCAAATTACTTTGAGTAAACAGGATTTTGCTCATCTATTTATTGAAGACATTCTTTTCTATCAACGTCCACTCAAAAGTAAAAAATCATCAATCGGAAATTGTTCTTTGGAGTTCAGGCAATACAAATTGAATGATAAAGAAGGTAATGAAATAGAAAAGACAGAATCCTTGAAAG
>CAXBNB010000123.1:0-8491 GCA_963976505.1 uncultured Reichenbachiellaceae bacterium | reverse complement strand
AAAACTACTGACGGAGATAGTGTTATAAGAGCCGATTCAAGGTCAATGTATTTTCCAATTTATTTTATTGCACCGTATGAAGGAAACGAACTTGCTTTGGGTTTTGATCCCGGCAAATCAAATAGCTCAAGGCAGAATGCAATTGATAAAGCAATTGATAAAGCAATTGTCACTGGCACTGCGGTGGCTTCCCACATTATTACAATCATACAAAAAAGTGATACCCACAAGGCAATATTGGTATTTGTCCCTGTGTACAAGCGTGAAGAAACCGATGATAGAAGCATAGTCGGACTAATAGAAGGTGTCTACCTCATGGATAACCTTATAGAATCCGCAATCAATTCCTTTGATTTACCCGAAATCGTCAACATTACAATCAAAAATGCAACAGGGGATTTGATGTTTGGAACGGAACAAGCAATAGCCAAATCAAAAAAATATGACTCCAAAAAAGGAAAGATTACGATCGCTGATCAAACTTGGGATTTGCAAATTGCCTATTTAGGCGATTTCGATCTTCCTTTTATAAAGCCGATTTGGATGTTTTTTATATTACTCATTTTTACAATAATGGTCGTAAAAACGGTGTACGATACACTTACCAACAATCGAAAAGCCTTGCAAAAACATGTGCAAGAACTAGAGCAAAAAAATCAAGACCTAGAACAATATACTTATGCCGTCTCTCATGATTTACAAGAACCATTGCATTCCATACAAGGGCTTATAGGTCTTCTAAATTTAGAATACAAAAACAAACTGGATGAACTAGGGCATCAATACCTTGAATTAATTCTAAGCTCATCCACTAGAATGAAGACCCTCATAACAAATCTATTGAACTATGGCAGGTTGGGACAAGAAGAAATTACTGACTCTGTAAATACTGAGGCAATTTTAGATAAAGTAAAAAAAGACCTGCATCAAATTATTGAAAAGTCAGACACGCAAATAATCCAACAAACGCCTTTACCAACACTCAAAGCATATCCCACTGCACTGCACCAATTGTTTCAAAATTTAATATCCAATGCAATAAAATTTCAACACTCTCACAACAAACCAATTATCCATATTTCAGCTCGATGGGAAAATGACCTTTGGCTTTTCACCTTTAAAGACAATGGCATTGGTATTCCCGTAGAATATCAAAAAGACATTTTTGTCATTTTTAGACGCTTACACACCAATTCCGAATATTCAGGAACAGGAGTTGGGTTAGCAAATTGCAAGAAGATAGTAGGCCTTCACAATGGTGAAATTTGGGTGGAATCAGAAAAAGACAAGGGAAGTACGTTTTTCTTTACGTTGAATTTAAATTAACTGCGAAATAAGCCTTCTAAAGTCAAAACAGGAGGTGCATTACATTCAATCAGAAAATTACGGTAATTCTGCTCACCTACTTATCCACCACAAAGCTAAACCCAAAGGAAATGATGTTGGATTTTAAGCCGTCGCTTCTTTGATAGTTTTGATACCTCAAATCTATACTTTTCATACCAAGTTTAAAGATTTTAAAACTGGTGAAAATATCGGTATAGCTCACACCAAATCCAATGCTTTTGCTGTTGAAAGTCGATAGATCGTAATCAGAGGTATAGTATTGTTCGGTGGACAGATGTGTATTGTAAGGCGCAAAATAATCTGCCTGAGTTTGAATGTAGTAGCGATAGCTGGGATAAAAGGTAAACTTTTGGCTCACCTTTATTGGCATCTCTATACTTGCCGTCTGGGACTCTAATCCCCAATCGTCTTTGTAGTACCTGTAGTAGCCCCTAAAAGTAATGATCTCATTGAAGTAATAATTGAGACGGATTCCAACCGGGACTTTAAAACGAGTGCCCGGTAATCTTTCTACATCATCCGCCAGATGAAAGACACCATCGTTTGCTGTAGTTTCATAGTAAGCGATATCAGATGACTGTCCTATGAAATAATTAGAGCGGTCTTTAAAATACACGCGTTGGTAAGGTGTTGACAAAAGACCGTTTTGCACAATCAAGTCCATAAAGACTGAAATCTGCAAATTTCTGCTTAGAATCTGAGAAAAACCCAAAGATGCAGTGTAGCTATTTCGATTGGAATTACCCATAGAAGAAAATGCAGCAGGATTGTACGCGTCAGTAGTTACATTCATGTCTTGGTCATATATCTCTACTCCACTGAAATAGCCACTGTTTAAAAAATCACCACCATGTAAACTGTATTCATTCAACTCTGTAGGATAAATCACAGCCCATTGATCCAGGTAAACAGCCCCTTTTATGCTCAATTCTGTATTCTGTTGGTTGAATAATCGTGTATAGGCAGCTCCGAAACTCAGGGAAGAATAATCATACTCTTTGGATACTCCTGCATTCACACTTATGATTTCATTTCTATCATCGGAACTGTGTGCATAGCTAATGTTCAGGCTTTTGAGTGCGTCACTCTTGGATGCACCTGATGAAGCGTACCATGGGCTACCGATAGGTTTTGGACCGGCTACCATATCGTCATCATCATTTACATCGTCATCAGCAGCACTCGTTTCCAGATTTGCAGCACCCCTTTGTGACGCGCCTGTTTGTACAATAATGGTACTCCCCCTTTGGGTTTTTACTGGCTGGGTGTAAAACGGATTTACATTACTGGATGAGGCAGAAGAATATGCCGAAATACCCGCATCAATCGTCAGTACATTGTCATCACTTAAAGGAATATTGACCACCAATGTCGGAGTGTTATCGGTTAATTTCTCTGAGCCAATTCCTCCTCCAACAGCAGAATGTTGACCTCTCTGGCTGTAAAAGCTCATTAAAAAATCAACTTCAACGGCTTCAAGGACTTTTTTCTTATAGACTTTGGATGAATCCTGAGATGCTGTTTGCCCAAAGCTTAACAGCGAACTGAAAACAAATAATATGATATAAAAATATTTCATAATCAATTGCATCCACAGCCTCCACCTGTTTGCCCCCCATTGGCCCCTGATGCTCCTTCCCTATACACTTGATAGTTGGTTTCAAAACGTTCGGTTTTATGTGCTGACAACTTCATGTCAGGGTCGTTTAAGTTGACCTTTTGATATGGCTTCACAACTGCACATGCACTCACCAACACACCAGACAACATCAGTAGAATACCCGACCATAAAGTCAATACGACTTGTTTGCCTTGTTTTTTGAAACTAGTTTTCATTTTCAATTGGGTTAAGCTTGATATTGGTTGAGGTATGCAATTTGTTGTTTTTATCTACTATAATGCACTCCAAACCGTCTATCTGGTTGATAAAATCCAAACCCACCTCCACTCCCATCACAAAAAGTGAAGTGGCAAGGGCATCTGCGAGTTCAGCACTTTGCGCAAACACTGTCGTGCTCAATACGCCTGTACTTGGGTATCCCGTTCTTGGATCAATAATATGGGAATACCGCACTCCGTCAAACATGACGTATTTCTCATAATTGCCTGAGGTCACTACGGCCTGATTGTTTACTGGCAACCAAGAAAATATCTTCTGAGGGTTAATGGGATTGGTAATTCCAACCTTCCAATCCGATCCATCAGGTTGCTTTCCCCACGCATACAAATCTCCCGATGCATTGATTATTCCTGACTTCACTCCCTTTGACTTCAACAGTGCTTTGGCCTTATCTGCTGCATACCCTTTCCCGATAGCACCAAAACCTATTTTCATGCCTTTTAGTTTTAAAAATACGGTTTGCTTTTCATAGTTGAGTACGATACCACCATATCCTACTTTGGATATGGATTGTTCGATAAGCCTGGAGTCTGGCAGCTCGGTCATGCTACCATCGTATTTCCAAATCTTATCCATAGAAGCGTAACTGATGTCAAAAGCACCTCTGGTCAAACCGGATATCTTTACTGCCCTGTGTATCAAATTAAAAAGCTCTTCATCCACTTCTACAGGTTTAATTCCAGCATTGTTATTGATCGAAGAAGTTTGTGAATTGCTATCCCATGATGAAATAAGCTTTTCTATGCGACTGATCTCACCAACTGCCATATCAATGTATCCATCTCCTTCTAGCTGATCTAAAGCCACCACAGTGAGATTCATTTTACTGCCCATCAGGCTCACCTCTCGCGTATATGCATTTTCAGCATTCACTCCTGAGAAACAGAAAAACAATAAAATACAAGTAATAAGTTGTTTCATATCAACCTTCAAAGGAATTTAAGAGACTGATGTATTTTTCTGGGCTCAGTTTTTTGTATCCGGTCTTTCCCAACACTTTGCCTTGGGCATTCAAGATTAAGACTAGTGGAAAATACCCTTCCAAATTATACTTTTCGGCTAGTAAATCATTGTGTTTTTGTTGCTCTTTGGAAAGCTTGTTTTTTTTCTGACGTGGAAAGTCCGCTTTGAGCATCACAAAATTTTTGTTCGAATAGTCAATAAACTCGGAGCTATTCCAAATCTCTCTTTCCAGCTTGATACAAGGTGTGCACCAATCTGAACCAGCAAATACCAGCACTATATTGTTGTTGGTGTCAGCAGCTTTTTTCTTAGCAGTTTCAAAATCATGAAGCCACTCTTGCCCAAAAGCTATTTGACTTAAAAACAACAAAATTCCAATAAAACCAAATTTATTCATACACTCATTTTTTTTAATGCGTCAACTTAAATTAAAAGTCCAGTTTTCATTTACAAGGTATTCATATTCTCAAATTATAGAACGCTGTTGATTGCGCATTCATACTTCAAATACGATCAGATTGTCGATTCCCTTACATTTCATAAACATTTTTAGTTACTCTTATTTCTAAAAAGCAACATTCTACTGCCTTCTCAATCCTTTCCGTGATGCCAATTTCTCTTTGTAGTATTGCTTAGAAGCAATATATATGGTCTTGTCCAACTCGGCAAATACTTCCCCATTTGCCCCTATTAAGTTCAACTGCTTGGTAATGTCTATCTCTTGATTCGCAATTATTTGCTGCTTGATACTTTCAATTTCTTCAGGAGAAAATAGAAATTGCGCATAAGCCTTTTGCCTTGCGGGTCTCTTGTATCTGATGGTAGCAGCTTTGTCCCATACCACATAGTCATCTCCCAAAATATAAATGAGCTGAATCATATAAATAGGATCTGTAGCTGCAAAAAGACTACCTCCAAAAATAGACCCTGCATAGTTCCTATTCTTATAGTTAAGCGGGATTTCAACTTTCACATCATACAAATCTTTCGATACTTCGGTGATCTTACCAACCGACCTCCTATACATTGGAGATAAGTTAAATCCATACCGGAACAATTGATCTGGTCGATATATCTTTTTCAATAATTTAAATGCTTTTTGGTACATAGTTGCTGGTTAATGTGTTGTTGCTAATACAAAGGTGCAATACTTTTCCGAAAGCTTCCATATTGTTCATGCCTTCATCGATATACTATCCTTATTTGTAGAAATAATTGAATATTATCTATATTGCTATGTCTAACTAAAGTGACCATGTTTAAAAAAATGAAATGGACTTTAGCAATTTTCTTGCTGACATTCGGCTCAACTACTATTTACGCTCAAGGCTGCAGTGATGCTGGTTTTTGCACCATGGGTGCATTAAAACCCGATCAAGGTTATAGCAAACGGTTGTCGGTGCAAATAAGATCGATAGAACTCAGCCAGTATATCGGAGTTACGCGATTCAAGGATGTGGTGTTTAATTATACTGCTGATATCAATGTAGGTATAGGTGACAAAACCACCGTACAGGTAAAGATACCTTATGTGCATGTGGAAGGGGTCTTAAAAAACACCAGTGGCATTGGCGACTTATCAATAGGACTTGCTCAAAACCTGATCTCTAATGAGAACTACCAAATCAATCTCACTGTAGGAACCAAACTACCTGTTGGGAATTCCAATTTGGATTTAGACGGCAAATCACTCCCTATGTACTACCAAACAGGACTGGGAACCTACGACGTGATCGCAGGTATATCCTTTATTTCAAAAGGATGGATGTTAGCCACTGGCTATCAACAGTCTTTAAATCGGATTGACAATGACTTCTGGTGGACAGACTGGGAAGGTCATCCTATGGAAGCAACTGCCAGAGAATACAAGCAATCCAGAAGCCTCAACCGAGGTAAAGACATCATGTTTAGGGTAGAAAGAAATTTTAGGTTTTCAAATTTTAACTTCAATGTGGGACTACTTCCTATATACAGGCTCACAAAAGACACCAACATCAGCCGAGGAGGAGTTGTAAACAAAATTGATAAATCTGACGGTTTGGCTTTGACACTATTAGTAGGAGGAGGTTATCAGTTTTCAGTAAAATCAGGGATAAAAATCATGAATGGTTTTAGATTGGTCAAACGACACTTCAACCCAGATGGTTTATCCAGGGAATTTGTATCAAATATCGGTTATGTATATAAATTCTAAAATTCGACTCTTCATCATCGTTTCACTGCTTAACTTTCCACTAAAAGGATGGTCTCAACAAGCATCCAACAACACAGATCAAATCGTAGCAGCTGCTAACGAATTGTTCAATCAGGGGAAATATGCAGAAGCAATAGTTAAATACAAAGAATCTGCATCTGCATTCCTTGCGGAAAGCCAAACCTCAAATTATGTATTGACAAATCTAAAAATTGCAAGAAGCACCATCCGTCTTGGAAGAATAAATGAAGGATTAGAGCTTGCACAAAACACCCTCAATTACCTTGAATCCAATGACATTAAAGATTCAAACATACTTGCAAAAACCTTCAATGTAATTGGTGATGGTTTCCTCAATTTGGGTCGGAATGATCAAGCATTAGAATACTTGCTTAAATCCCTTGAGCAATACCAACTAGCCGGTGAAACCAATACTCCCGACATAGCAAAATGCTACAACGACCTTGGGATAGTGTACTGGAACAATGGCAACAACAACTTGGCGCTACAATACCATGAAAATGCACTGAATATCAGAAGCAAACTTGAAGACAATCAAAGTAGCGAAAGTGCTGATTCTTACAACAACATTGGACTGGTTTATTCAGATTATGACTTCCCAAAAGCAACGAACAATTTCTACAAGGCACTTAACATCTACAAGGAAGTACTGGGTAAAACACACCCTAAAGTATCACTTTGTCTTAACAACCTGGCCTTGGTAAGTGACCAACAGGAAAACTATATGCAGGCACAAGAATACCTCAATGAAGTCTTGAATATTTGGAATAGTGTTTTCGATGGAGACCACCCCAACAAGGCCTTTACCTATTTGAGTATTGGTAGGGTAAACTATCACGAAAAGCAATATGACCTGGCCATCTATAATTTAGAAAAAGCCCTGAAATCATACCACATGCTGTATGGAAATAAGCACCCAGAGGTAGCCAATACATACAATCAATTGGGAGGAGTGTTACTGGCTCAAGGAAATTTTGAAGAAGCCATTGACTCCTTTCAGAAGGGAATATATGCCAATCTGTATAACCAGGAACCCACTGATGTCTATTCCAATCCTGAGCTAAAAAATTATTACAACGCAGACATCCTGCTCTTTTCCCTGCAGCAAAAGGCCAAAGCATTAGAATCATTGCACTATAACAAGACTTTGAAAATGAGAGAATTAAAGCATTCTCTTTCAACTTTGGAATTAGCTGACCAATTGGTTTCCCGAATAAGGAAAATAAGATTGAGTGAAAAGGATAAATTAAGCCTAAGTGAGAAGGCCTCCGAAATATATGAAGCTGGTGTTCAGATGTGTTTTGAGATGAGTGAAATGAGCATCAATTCAAAATACTATTTGGAGAAGGCATTTGATTTTGCTGAAAGGAGTAAATCCTCCACCTTGCTTTCTGCCATTCAAGACACCAATGCAAAACAGTTTTCTGGCATCCCTTCCGAACTATTAGAAAAAGAAAACAACCTCAAAAATGACATTGCATTTTATGAAAGAAAACTGGCTGAAAATAGCGGAGACGACCAGGAAAATATACTGAGGTCTAAGCTGCTGACACTGAACGGTGAGTACAACAACTTTATTCAGGAGTTGGAAAACAAGTACCCGAAATACTACAACCTGAAATTCAATGAAAATCAAATCAGCCTTGCCGACCTTCAAAAAGCACTGGATAGTAAAACTGCTTTTGTCACCCATTTTATTACAGCAGACAGGGTCTATTACTTCTACTGTACCAATGACAAATTCAAAATATACAATACCCCTAAAATGGAGAAATTTGGCAACTATGTTTCGGGCCTGAGAAATGCCATAAAGTACGACAGCCGAGAGCATTTCTTAACTGCAGCAACCGGGCTTTATAAGCAATTATTTCCAAGAGACCCATCCAAAAACATTCAAAACTTAATCATAGTGCCTGAAGGAAACCTTGCAACCATCCCCTTCGAAGTGTTGCTGCAAAAGGAAGCTGAAGCAAGCGGATATTCCAACCTCCCTTATCTCATCAACAAGTACAACATCAGCTATGACAACTCGGCCACTTTATATGCACAAAGAAAAAAAGAGATTG
>CAXBNB010000122.1:0-8520 GCA_963976505.1 uncultured Reichenbachiellaceae bacterium | reverse complement strand
TATCAGAACAGTCTTTGCACCTGCCCTGCCAGACTGGATGGCAGCAATAGTCCCAGCGGTACCTCCACCCACTACCAATATATCAGTGCTAATACTTTGATTTTTGGTTTCGTAAGGCGCTACCAATCTTTCTGCCTTTGACAATGACGGTGCAGCAATACCTAAGGATAAAGCCCCAAGGGATTTTAGGGCGGCTCTTCTTTTTAATTTTTCCATTTAGTTTTTTTTATTCCTAGTTAGCGCGCATTCTTGTCTGCCGACAGGCAGATGCAATGCGTGCTTAATTTAGATGGTACGCTTTTAAAAGCACACCAGATTGTTTTTTTTTACTCTTTTTAGTATTCCATCGATCCATTCTGAGTCTTCGGAAATTTTCAAATTTATTTTTCCTCTATTACCACGGTGCTTTAGCCCGTGGATATTAAAATATTTCAAATTGGCTTTAGCCGTAAACTTTGTAATAATGTTTTTTGCTAAAGCCACTCCTTCTTTGTTTATTAAGCCCACGGGCTAAAGCACCGTGGTAATTCATTCTTCAGTGACTTTCTCATATGAGACCTTAGAATAATTTACATGTCAATCAGACACTTGCGACAGATTTACTGTCGGTAAATGATTTTTTAACCTTTCAATAACCATGGAATGAACCGGATCAACTTTGTCCGAAACCAGGTTATGCCATTCATTGGAATCAACCTTATGATCATATAGCTCTTGACTTCCGTCAGCATATAAAATATAACGCCATCTCTCATCCCTTATGGAATGGTTATTTTGACCCAATGTAGAAATAGCTACATTTTCCCAAGGCTCCTTTGTATTTTCAAGCAGCGGACGCAGGGAAACACCTTCAATATTCTCATTGGGTGTTAATTTGCACAAGTCTATTAGGGTCGGATATATGCTGAGTAACTCAACCGGTTTGGTTGAAGTGCCCTTCACTCGCTCTGGCATACTAATTATGAAGGGTACTCTAGTTGTTCGTTCCCAAAGCGAAAATTTTGACCAGCGTTGCTTTTCTCCAAGGTGGTAGCCATGGTCGGCATATAGCATGATAATCGTGTTATCGGCATACGGACTTTCATCCAGAGCATCAAGCACTCTGCCGATCTGCTCATCGACCCAGTTCACACATGCCAGATAGGCACGCACAGCAAGATGCCACCTGTCTTCTTCCATCATCCAGTCATGGGTTGGGATCTTTTTGTTGCTCAAAGTGAGCTTTCTTGCAGCTTCAGAAAGATCGCTCCAATCATCTTCCTTTACTTTTGGAAGGTGTATGTAATTCATACTGTTGTACACACGTTGTGGAGGAAAAAATGGAACATGTGGCCGCATAAAACCGAGCGCACAGAAAAACGGCTTATCATGATTTTCTTTAAGCTGTTTGACTCCCCAACTGGCTATTTTATAATCAATAAATTCTTCTTCGTCATAGTTTTGAGAACCAAAGTCCCAGATACTATGGTATTGCTCAGGCTTCTTTTGAACAGGCATATCGTAATCCTTCAACCATTGACTAGGTCTTGGACCCACAACCTGAAAATCATTTTGAGGCATCCACGATGCATGATATATTTTACCTGCTGTCAAGGTTTTATAACCGTTAGTATTAAAGTGAGAAGCCAAACTTTTATTTTGCTTGAGGAATTCCGGAACTCTTGAAGCACGGTAGTGATTGTCATAGAAACCAGTTGATGAGGGTCGTTTGCCCCACATAATGCTGATGCGTGAAGGATTACACATAGTACCCTGACTATGAGCATTTGTAAACAAAACACCTCGACTTGCCAGTCTGTCAATATTGGGTGTCTTTGTATCGGGATGCCCGCCCATACAGCCAATCCAATCGTTCAAGTCGTCCACTGCAATCAACAATACATTCGGACGTGTATCTTCTTGAGCAAACAGCAGGAATTGTGCAAATAAGAGAACTGCTGTTATTAATACTTTAGCAAGTAAAAAAAGATCGCTCTTCATATTGTTAATTTTTCATGACATCAGAGCAATTAATTTCTTTCATCTCCACACTTTATTTATTCTAAAGGCAAAAAAATACAAGGAAAGTTAAAAAAGAACCTATCGTCTTCCATTTAAGACGATAGACTCTTTTATTATACTGTTGTTTCTTATTATTTAATTACTCAGTCCCATAACCGGGATTTTGGTCTTCAGGTCCCATCAGATCATTAAAATCCAATTCGTACGTTGGGATTGGCCATAAATAGGCTATTTCTTGAATAGTAATCCCTTTAGCAGCGAGAATAGTTGCTGCTGCCGTACCCGTTCTTTTTAGATCAAACCAACGTTTGCCTTCAAAAATAAACTCATAGGCTCTTTCCTGAAGCACTAAATCTACAAACGAGTTGGCATCATAGTCGGCAATATCAAAATCCACCGCTGAAGGAGTTTTAGGATCAACTCCAAAAGCCCGACGATGCACCTTATTTAGTGCTTCCATTGCTACCGCAGTAGGATTACCTCCAGCCCTTGCAGCCGCTTCTGCATATATCAACAATGCTTCGGCGTATCGGTATACTGGTAGATCATTACCAGCCCCCCGAAGACTTACGGCTGCATTATCAATATATTTTTTAGAGACAAGTGTGGTCGTTCCCAAACCAAAATCTATCTGATCCCACAATGCCTTACGCAAATCATTATCGTCCCATGAAGTAAAAAATGGGTTGACAGCATCACCATAATGCGCATACGCCCCACCAAAATTAAAAAGCCCGGTACTTGGATGATTTAATATAAATAATAACCAATTGCCATGGGGATCCTGACGAGTCTGTTTAAAGTAGAAAATTTCCTCTGAAGAGGTTAGCAGTTCTGGACCATACAGATTAAACTGAAAATCTTCAATGGATGTGGTAGGTACTAAAGAAAATTTGTTTGACTTAATTACCTCATCAGCCTTAGCACTAGCTTCAGCATACATTCCCTGAGTTAAATAAACATCTGCCAGGAGCAGTTTAGCTGCATATTTAGATGGCCTACCAATGTCACTTGGATCTGGAGGAAGGTTTGCTTCTGCGTCCAATAAATCTGCCACTATTAAAGCATAAACTTCTGAAGGAGTGCTTTTCTTAGTATCGGGTTCGCCCATATTAAGATCCGTCCGTATTGGCACCCCTCCCCAGCTCCTAACCATGTCAAAATACGCCAGCGCTCTCAAATATTTGGCCTCACCAATGCCCTCTGCAGCTTCTGCATTTTTAATAAATATATTAGCATTTCGTATGCTCAAATAAAACGCATCCCACATCTGTCCAGCAACATTTGTTTTCCCAGAATTAAACCCTGCAAAATCATTATAATTGGCCCTACTTCCCCTTCCATATCCCCAATCGGTATGTGTGTCATTTACCACTATAAATTCTGCCCTCCACCGACTCATTGGCTCGTAAATGGCATTTAATCCAGTCTTTAATTCTTCCTCTGTATTATAGAATAATTCAGCGGCTATAGCTTTCGGCTCTTCTTCTAATAGGTCTTCACATGACATACACAAAGTCAGCATAGCAAGACCAAAAAAGCCCATGGTTTTAAGCGTATATAAACCATGAAAATAATTATATATCGTTCTAATATTTTTCATATCATTTGTTTTTTGTTGATCAAAATTCACATATTATAAATCTACAATCCTACCCTTACACCAATCGTAACGGTTTTAGGAATAGGGTACGTTTTATGATCAATACCAGGTTGACCGGCTCCTCTAGAATTGACTTCAGGATCCCACCAGGAGTAATTGGTCAGGGTCATCAGGTTTTGTCCACTGAAATAAACCTGCGCACTTCTTAACCAGTTGTTTTCAATTGGAATGTTATAGGCCAATTCTATATTTTTCAGGCGCATGTAGGAACCATCTTCAATCCAGCGATCTGATGCATAGGCATTGGTACCCCTGCTAATCAGAGGATATTTGGCATTGGTATTTTCTGGTGTCCAATGATTATAAGCAAGATCACGAGGTGCATTTAATCCCATCCCAAATTCATTAGTTGCGTTAATGACACTCGCATTAAAAATATCATTGCCTTGAGAACCCTGAATAAAAAGTGAAAATTCGAAGTTTTTGAAAGTCATACTCGAATTAATCCCATAAATAAAATCAGGATTTGCATCTCCAATAAATGTTTTATCATCGGAATTAATAGACCCATCTTCATTTTGGTCAACAACATTGATAGAACCTTCATCGTCGTATCCGTCTTCAACAAAACCCCAAAACTGGCCAATTGGACTTCCTTCTTTGAGTATCTGGACATTGTCATTTATTGCAAGAACATCAACACTTGAAGTAAAAATATCTTCCCCTTTGTACAGTTTGGTTACTTTGTTTCGATTGAAAGATATATTGGAAGACAAATCCCAATTGAATTCGCCAGTCAATACTTTGGCGGTTACATCAAATTCAAAACCTTTATTTTGAACAGACCCAACATTTTGAATGGTACTGGTAAAGCCCGACGAACTAGGCAAGACCACTGTATTGAGTAAATCGTCCGTATTCTTAACATAATAATCTGCTGTAACGAAAATCCTGTTTTTAAGCAGACCAAAATCAAATCCAACGTCGTATTGTGTAGTGGTTTCCCATTGCAAATCACCTGGCAACCTTGTTCCAGGAGCAAAAGTATTAACGAGTCCATCATTCATTACTGTTTGACCCGCATCCAAAAGGCTCAGTGTAGTATAAGGATTAATCGCCTGACTACCCGTTTTACCCCAACTCGTACGAATTTTTAAATCGGATATAAAATCAACCTCCTTTATAAAATCCTCATCTCCTATCCTCCATGCCAAAGCAGCTGATGGGAAAACCCCCCATTTATTTCCCTCGCTATACCTCGATGATCCGTCAGTCCGAAAACTTATGGTCATCAAATACTTGTCATTATAGGCATAATTTGCCCGCCCTAAATAGGACAACAATACAGATTTCGAATATCCAGATGAAGGAAGTCCAGGGTTAGCAGCTGCTCTCAAATTATATGTTTCAAATACATCACTCAAAAAACCTGATCCATCACCTGAAAGTGCAGTAGAAACAAAATCCTGATAGGTAAATCCTGCTACTGCCGAAATACGATGTTTTTCCGCAAATGTTTTATTATAGTTTATGGTATTCTCACTTAACAAACTTCTGTATTGTTCTGTCCTAACATAAGCGATCCCCTCGGAATTTTTAAAATTACGGGTGGTATAATTATCTTCTCGACTATCACTATTCTCTATACCTCCAGCCAATCTCATGGATAATTCTGGAGTAATATTATAGATAAATGATAGGTTAGTAAGTACAATATTAGACTTAATATTATTGTCCTGCTCATTGATGAAAAAAAATGGATTTGTCACTTCAGTTGGGAGAAAAGGATACTGCTCACTCAATATTTTAATACTGCCATCCTCATTATACGGTTCTAAAATTGGCGCTGCTCCTATTGCTGCTCCAATCATTGAGCCTCCTCTTGCTCCACCACCACTATCTCTTCTTTTTGTACTCAAATAAGACAAGGAATTAGAAAAACGCAAACTAAACTTTTTGCTGATTTTATGATTGATATTGGTTCTCAGCGAATACCTGTTGTAATCACTGCCCTTAATTATACCTTCCTGGCCAAACAAACTTCCTCCAATTGAATATTGTGTCAATGCATTTCCGCCACTAATATTTACAGAAGTAGATTTAATGGGTGCTTTTTGAAATACCAAATCCTGCCAATCGGTTCCTTCCCCAAATGCAGCAATTTCTTGTTGGGTAAAATATAATGGCACTCCATCATTTTCTGCCTGAATGTTTGCCACCGTGGCATATTCCTCCCCATTCATCAGCTCTAATTTATTCCTGAGAGTTTGTGAGCTATAACTCGTCTCAATATCTACTTTCGTGCTTCCTGATTTGCCTTGTTTGGTTGAAATCAAAACAACACCATTGGCACCTCTGGAACCATAAATAGCTGTGGCAGAAGCATCCTTTAGGACTTCAATACTTTCGATATCGGAATTATTGATATTCGTTGGGTTGCCAGAGTAAGGAAACCCATCAATTACATAAAGTGGCTCATTACCTCCTTGTATTGAATTCGTTCCTCTGATTCTTACACTGACCCCAGCACCTGGCGCACCAGTAGATTGTATGACCTGCACACCTGCCATTCTTCCCGACAATGCTTGCATTACGTTTGTTGCTGGGTAAGCATTGACTTCTTTAGACTTCACCTGTCCAACAGACCCGGTCAGATCGCTCTTTTTCACGACACCATAGCCTACTACAACAATCTCTTCCAACTGCTCTTCGTCCAATATCAATTGAATATCGATGGTACTTCTGCCACCAACTGTAACCTCTTGGGTAGTATACCCAACAAATGAAATGGTAAGTATGGCTTCATCCGAAATATTGAGTTTAAAATTACCGTCTAAGTCAGTCGTGCAAGTGAAAAATGGTTGCTTTGTTTCTGTACATTGATATTCTTATTGACCTGCTTGAATGTCAAGCCAGATTTTTTTGAAATATCCATTAACACGTTGTACAAGGCATCCTCTTTATAGTTGCCATTCAACCTGACTCTTCTGTCTAGGTCTTTTTTGTCGAATACAAAATTGTAATCTGAAAGCTTTTCTATTTTCTCAAATACGGCAATCAGGTTGTCGTCAGAAAAGTCAATGCTTACATTCACCTCTTTTACACTTGTAGCTTTTTGAGCATTGCTGTCTCCAGCTGCCAAAAGCAGACCACCGAGAAGAAACTGAAGGGATAAACCGTAGAATGAATACATTACAACTTTTTTAAATAGGAGTAATCGTCTAAATTTCATAATTTTGATATGTTTTAATGTGGAGAAAAATACATTGGAACGTTTCCTTCCATTTGAAATGTCTTGCTTCGAAACTTACATTTCAGTAGGAAAGAATTTAACCAGCAGTGCTCCTTGAGCATTGCTGTTTTTTTTTATGTTGAATTCATCATTTTCATCGTATAGCTTTTTAGTATTTGATTAAAATATTTTTTTCGTTGATCGAGTAATGAAATTTTTCTGAATAACTCAAAGAGCGCAAAACATTTTCTAAAGATTCATTGTCAAACTTTGCTGTAATATTCCAGTTTCTGGAGTTTTCGTTCGCGGTATCAATATCTACACCATACCACCTTTCCAATTTGGATATCACCATTTCTGTATCTGCATTTTTAAAATAAATGATGCCCTTGGACCAAGCCGTAACTTCTTCAATATCAAACAATGTTTTGGTATATCCACTGATTGGACTATAGGCCAATTCCTCTCCTGGCTCCAGCAGGTGGACATCAGAGGTGCCAGCATTTTTACTCCATTCATCAATCCTTACTTTCCCTGTAGTCAAAGAAACCTTGACTTGTTTTGTATTAGGAAAAGCCAGAATATTAAAAGATGTACCGAGTGCGGTGGTGCTAAGATTTCCTGTCTTGACAATAAAAGGCCGTTTGATGTCTCTGGCTACTTCAAAAAATGCTTCCCCTTCCAGTACCAACTCTCTTTTGTCACTGTTAAATGGTTTTGAATAACTAAGCTTACTATTGGCATTGAGAATTACTTTAGATCCATCGTTGAGGTAAATGGTTGATTTTTGTCCTTTTGGATTTTCTTTAGTGATTATTTCAAAGCTACTCAATGTTTCTTCAGGCTGCATTCTATTGTAGATCAATACAGATAAGGTCACCAATATTGCCACAGAAGCTGCTATTTTTAACAAACTAAAATAATTTCTACGCTTCGTTTTTTTGCTTTCTTTTGCGCCGAGGGCATAAGGATTGATTGGAATAATATTGTCAATCTCCGAAGCATCATTTGCCTCAGTCGCATCTATGGTGGATTCAATATTGTGCCCAATCTGATCCATTTCCACTTTACTCAGTTGATGTTTTTCTACTGGCAAATTATGGATCAGGGTAATAGCTGATTTTATCGTTGCTACTTTTTCAGGATGATTTGCCATCCACTCTTTCCAGTAGAGGTTAGATTCTTTTTCAGGATTGATCACCCAATCTCTGAACTCTTTGTCTAAAACAAAATCTTCCGTGGTATATGAAAAATATGACATTTCTTATTGCTTTTCATATCCTAAGGAAGACCGATCCTAAAAGTTATCCTTCCAAACAGAAATTTTTTTTACTTTTTTTCAAAAGGCTTGTTTTTAGGACGGTCAGACCAATAAAAAAAGCCCAGTCTTATGCAAACTGGGCTTTCTAGATAATTTTTATATTGGAAAATTATTATTTGCCCATATCCTTAATCCTAAGGTTTCTGAATTTCACTACATCTCCGTGACCAAGGAATCCGATATAACCCTTTGTCCTGTTGAGTCCCGGATGATTTTTGTGATCCAATGTTCCGTTTTTAGAAGCTTCTTTGATGTCTCCATCTACGATGACAGTACCATTCAAAATCACTTTGATCCTCGATCCCTGAACAATCACTTCTTCACTGTTCCATTCACCTACAGGTTTCAAATATCCTCTTTTCG
>CAXBNB010000121.1:0-8535 GCA_963976505.1 uncultured Reichenbachiellaceae bacterium | reverse complement strand
CCATGGACGAGAATGGATCAACCTTTGATCGAGCCATCTGGACCCATTACCACATTGACTGTGAACCCAGCCATTGACCAAGGAAAGGACGGAAAGTACTACCTGATCGTGAAAGGGGACAAACCCAATGCAACGGGTTTTGTTCGCAATCAAGCCATAGCCGTTTCGGATTCGCCTTTAGGGCCATTCGAAATGCAGGAAAAGCCAGTGATCGACTATATGGACACGGAAGACATGTCTATTTGGTATGACAAATCAAGAGAACTTTTTTACGGTGTTTTTCATGCGCATACTTTTATAGGTTTGGTAAGTTCTGCCGACGGCATCAACTGGAAAAAGGCCAATGAACATGTCTTGATGCTGAAATCTGTAAAAATGAAGGATGGCACTGAACTGAAACCCGACAGACTCGAAAGGCCATTTATCTATACAGAAAACGGAAAACCTACAGTGTTAAGTTTGGCTGTCAAAAAAGGAGACGAGTCGTACAGCATTTTCATTCCTTTTAAAGACAATAAATTTCCTTTGCCAAATGCCCGTCAGTTGGCTTGGCAAGAAGCCGAATTGGGCGTAGTGTTTCACTATGACCTTCATGTATTTGATGGAAAGAAATATGGACAAGGAGGAAATAGGATCGACCCCATCCCTGACTATCAGATTTTCAATCCCGAAAAGCTGGATACAGACCAATGGGTAAAAGCCGCCAAAGATGCAGGAGCTAAGTTTGCCATTCTTACTGCTACTCACGAAACAGGTTTTGCCCTTTTTCAGTCGGAGGTAAATCCCTATTGCTTAAAGTCAGTGAAATGGCGTGATGGCAAAGGTGATATAGTCCGTGATTTTGTGGAGTCATGTAGAAATTATGGAATCAAACCTGGTATCTATTTAGGTCTCCGATGGAACTCGTTTTTTGGCGTGCATGACTTTAAAGTGAATGGCGAAGGAGCTTTTAGGGAAAACCGCCAGAAATGGTATAACTCAATGATTGAGGGAATGGTAAAAGAGATTTGCACCAACTATGGAGAGCTGTTTGAAATCTGGTTCGATGGAGGGGCAGATCATCCAGACAATGGTGCGCCAGATGTGTTGCCCATCGTACGTAAATACCAGCCTAATTGTCTTTTTTACCACAATGGTCAATTGGCAGAAGCCAGATGGGGAGGTTCAGAAAGTGGTACAGTGGGCTATCCATGTTGGGCTACATTTCCTTACCCAGCGACAGGTGCTGGTGAAAGTGCCAAAAAGAATATCGCCAAAGATGGGTTCAAACTCCTGAAACATGGTGATTCAGAAGGTAAATATTGGGTGCCTGCTATGTCGGATGCTCCATTGAGGGGCTATAATGGCAGGCATGAATGGTTTTGGGAACCCGGCGATGAGGAGCATATTTTTCCGACGGAAAACCTCGTAAATATGTATTATAAATCCGTTGGGCGCAATTCTACTTTGATCCTGGGGTTAACACCGGATCCAACCGGTCTGATGCCTGAACCTGATGTGAAACGACTCAAAGAATTTGGAGACGAAATTAAACAGCGCTTTTCTGCCCCTTTAGCTCAAACTCAAGGCATGGGCAATGAAGTTGTGCTTAAACTCAAAGGAAAACAGCGTGTCAATCAACTGGTTATTTCGGAAGACATAGCAAAAGGCGAACGGATCAGGGAATTTGTGGTAGAAGGTAAATCTGCCAATGGCTGGAAAGTACTGACCAATGGACAAAGTATTGGTCACAAATTTATAGCTATATTCGACGAAGTAGAAGTGTCATCTGTAAGGCTAGTAGTGACGAAAAGCACTTCAAAACCCATCATAAAAGAAATATCAATTTATAAAATCTAATCAGGTAATGATCAATAAGAATAGGTTAAGGAGCTGTCTGGCATTAGTTATTATCGGTTTGAGTATTATTTCATGTCAAGAAAAAAATATAAAGCTACCCAATGTGATCATCGTTATGACCGATGATCAGGGGTATGGAGACATAGCAGCACATGGCAATCCATATATTGAAACACCCAATATGGACAAGATGCACGGCGAATCCATAAGGCTAGAAAATTTTCATGTCAGTCCGACTTGCTCACCCACTCGGGCAGAATTGATGACTGGAAAATACCACCATAGGGTTGGTGTTTGGCATACCGTTATCGGTCGTGAAAGGATCGGAAAAACAGAACTGACCATGGCTGACGTATTTTCTCAGAATGGCTATGCAACGGGAATATTTGGCAAATGGCACTTGGGAGATGGTTATCCGTTCAGACCTTCCGATCGGGGGTTTATTGAGTCTGTAATCCATAAGGCTGGGTCTGTAAGCCAGATGGTAGATTATTGGGACAATGACAGGATGAACGACACCTATTTTCACAACGATCAACCTCAAAAGTACAATGGTTATAGTTCAGATGTGTTTTTTGCGGAGGCTATGGATTTTATGAAATCCAGTAATAACAAACCGTTTTTTGCTTATATCCCGACGAGTGCACCGCATGGTCCCAACAATGTACTTCAGGAATGGGCAGACAAATACCTGCAAAAAGGCCTAGGTGAGAATGTTGCCAATTTTTATGCTGCAATCGAACGTATTGACCAAAATCTTGGTGAGCTCACGGCGTTTATGAAAGAAACCGGACTGGATCAGAATACCATACTTATTTTTCTGACAGACAATGGCACCACCATGCCAAATGACCACAACAGCGCAGGAATGAGAGGAAGAAAAGGTACTGTATATGAAGGAGGTCATCGTGTGCCTTGTTTTATTTATTGGCCACAGCAAGGAATCCAACATGCAGTAGGATATAATGAGCTTACTTCTGTAACTGACCTATTACCAACTTTGATCGATTTGTGCCAATTGGATGTGGATAAGAAGGTGTCTTTTGATGGGCAGTCGTTGAAGCCTCTATTGTTAGGAGATACAGCAGGTTTCGACAACAGGCGTCTGTTCGTCGAACAACAGAGGATTCCTAGTCCTGTGAAGTGGAAAAACTGTGTGGTGTTGGATAAAAAGTGGCGACTGGTCAATGGCAAAGAGCTGTATGATATGGAAGCGGACTTTGGACAAAAACAGGATGTAGCTGAAAAATATCCTGAAATAGTAAGTGATTTGAAGAAGAGCTATGAAAAGATCTGGGAAGATGTTAGCGCCAATGATCATGAGTACCACCGTCTGATTTTGGGTAGTTCGGAAGAGCCAGAAACATTGTTGAGTGCTCAGGATTGGTATTGGAAGAACAACAGTGACAAGCAAAACCTGGTGGTTGGACAGGCGACAGTACGTGAAGGAAAAATTGCTAATGGGATATGGCCAGTTGAAATAGCAAAGGATGGTGAGTATGTCTTTGAGTTGAGGCGGTGGCCTAAAGAAAGTGGATTGAATTTAAACCAATCAGCACCTAAAGTGAAAAGTGAAAATAACGATATAGAGTTGAAGAAATGGGGAGAAAAACCCAAAGGAAAAGTTTATAACATCTCAAAGGCAAAATTGAAGGTCAACGAGACGGAAAAGGAGGTCTCTGTGGATATAGCGATGAATTCCAATGTGGAGATTGGGATAGAGCTGACCAAGGGATTGGCAGATATACAGACTTGGTTTTACACTTCAGAAGGGGATTCTCTGGGAGCTTATTATGTGTATGCCAGGTTGTTGTCAAAATAAAATATTGTGTTAAATACTAAGAGCCGACACATTTAAAAAAAGAACCTCCTTACCGTACCAGTTACGGTATCTTTTAATTTTAAAGTCAACTCTTTGGGATTCAAAAAGAGCTCGGAGGCAGCAAGAATTTTAAATGATAAGGCTCTAGTGAATTATTTAAGTTTATGAAAAATCTAATTGTTTGTTGTCTCGTTTCTGTTTTTTTAATCAATTGCGCTTCCAAAAAGCAGCAGGAATCAGTAGTAGAAAAACCTAAACCAAACATCATTTTATTTTTAGTGGATGATATGGGATGGCAGGACACTTCTGTTCCTTTTTGGGATAAAAAAACTCCTTTTAACGAAACGTACCTAACGCCCAATATGGAACGGCTTGCCAGCGAAGGAATGAAATTCACCCAAGCGTATGCTACTCCGGTTTGTTCTCCTACGAGGGTGAGTTTGATGACCGGAATGAATGCTGCACGCCATCGGGTGACCAACTGGACCTTACATAAAGATGCCATGCAGGGTGCGGAAAAAAATCATAAAGAACTGGAGTTTCCACGATGGAATGTCAATGGCATTAGTCCGACACCTTTAGATTTAGCAGTACATGCAGATGCTTTGCCTTCAATGCTCCAGAAGTCGGGGTATTTCACCATCCATGCGGGTAAAGCACACTTTGGAGCTATTGGTACTCCTGCCGAGAATCCAAAGGCAATTGGCTTTGATGTGAATATAGCAGGTCATGCTGCTGGAGGGCCTGGAAGCTACTTGGGTAAAAATAACTTCAGCGCCAAATGGCGGGGAGGAGCGGATGTATGGGACATCCCCGGTTTAGAAAAATACCACGGAAAAGACATGTTTTTATCTGAGGCGCTGACGCTTGAAGCCAAAACTGCTATGGACAGTGCTGTCAGCACCGACGAACCATTTTTCCTTTACATGTCGCACTATGCAGTTCATGTGCCTTTGGAAAAAGACGATAGGTTTTATCAAAAATATGCTGATCAGGGATTGGATGAAAAAGAAGCCATCTATGCGGCACTTGTGGAGGGAATGGACAAGAGCTTGGGAGATATCATGGATTATTTGGAACAGAAAAGAATAGCTGACAACACCATTATTTTGTTTATGTCTGACAATGGCGGATTGAGTGCTCACGGTAGGGGAGGCGAACCTAATACGCACAACAAACCACTGTCTAGCGGAAAGGGATCCGTTCACGAGGGCGGCATCAGGGAACCGATGATTGTGAAATGGCCCGGCCAGGTAAAGGCCAAGTCATCAAATGACAATTATCTGATTATTGAGGATTTCTACCCTACCATTCTGGAAATGGCTGGAGTCACGGAATACAAAACCGTTCAGCAAATTGATGGCAAAAGCTTTCTTCCGTTATTGACTGATACTTCTTCTGGGCAAACAGAAGGTAGGCCATTGTTTTGGCATTATCCAAACAATTGGGGACCAAGAGGTCCGGGAATTGGTGCATTTAGTGCGGTTAGGCAAGGAGATTGGAAATTGATCTATTACCATTTGAATGAAAGTTTTGAATTGTTCAATATCTCTGAAGACATTGGTGAAACACAAAACCTGGTTAAAGACCATCCTGAAAAATTAACAGAGCTGTCAACAACTCTATCTAATTTCTTAAAAGAAGTAAATGCACAATTGCCCGTTCATAAAACGTCGGGAAAAACCGTAGCTTTTCCTGACGCTATTAATATATGAGCATCATTTTGGATAATACATTACCACCTGGCTTTCCACCCTCTTACATCGACATGGATAAAACCATTGTGTCTGCTGTTTTTTCTATAAAAACCTAGCCCTCCTTTGAATTTGTCATAGGAGGGTTTGCCAAATTCTGCTTCTACTATGTTGTAAAATAGTTGCACATCTTCTTCGTCAATTGAGCCATCGTCATTGAGGTCAGCCATGCCACCATGGTTTTTTGGGTTGACATAAATGTCAGCCGCACCACCATAGACGTGACGGCTGTATTGTACGTTGTTTATGAGTTTGTTGTAGTAGGGTGTGCGGTAGCCGCTGATGAACCCAAAAGTTTCTATTTCATATCCTTTTTGGTTTACTTTTTCCAATAGATATTCCAATTTCAACAGCAGGAGTTCTCTTAATATTAAATATTTGGGGAAGCTCTCCGTTCGTTTGCAAACAAATTGGCTTAAGGTAAAATGAGGGGTGAGTAGCATGTCCTGATTTTCTTCGGTCACTTCAAAAAAACCCTTTGGTTTGTTGTATATAGGATTGCCATTCAACGGTTTTGATGGATAATTCCCGATTCTGTAGCTATTGAGGTATTCACCTTTTTTGTCAGAAATTGGAGTAAGCACCAACACATTTAACTGCATCGATTTCGAATTTAAGTCTTTAATATTCACCCTATAAGCGCCGCTTTTTTCTGGGGCCATGAGCTTCCAGTTTTTAGGTTCATTGACGAGCACTTTTACTTCATCACTTGTAATCAATAGGTTATTTTGACCGACAATAGAAACTTCACTTTTGGGTAAAACAAATATGGAAAAGATTTCATAGGGATTTACTTCCCCATTCACTTCAATAGAAAATCCGGCTTTGCCATTTTCGTAGGCACTGGCGGTTGTACTCATCATCCAGAATGAGCACAAAAGAATTATTTGTAGTTTATTCATTTTATAAAATTGGAGCGGGTTCGTTTAATGCTGTTAATACAGCCTGATCTCGGTTGTACAAGTCATTTCTCAGGTGTAAAATTCCATCTTGCCACCAAGCGGTCAGGTACAAGATGTGTACATTGATTGGCTTGCTTAATAATACGGTCTGCTCTTTTCCTGTATTCAGTGCTGTAGTCATTTTTTCAGAGCTCCAATTCTGCTCATTTTGAATGAGGTAGTTGGCAAACTCCATCGGCTTATTCAATCTAATACAGCCTGAACTGAAAGCTCTGTCTGGTCTGTTGAACAATTCCTTGCTGGGCGTGTCATGAATGTAAATATTGTATTTGTTGGGGAACATGAACTTCACGATTCCGAGCGCATTGGTAGCACCGGGATCCTGCCTTAATGTATAAGGGAAATTTGCTTTCGACAATTTACTCCAATTGACTGTGAGCGGATCTACTTCTGTTGCATTGCTCCCTTGCCCTTGAAACAAGCGAATGTTTTTTGTCGCCAGATAGCCGGAGTTTTTTTGTAACTCTGGTAAGATATCATTGAACAGGATCGTTGGAGGTACAGTCCAATAGGGATTCAATACGAAATAGGTCATTTTGCTACTAAATACAGGCGTTTTCCGGAAAGGTTTTCCCACAATTACCTTTTGACTAAAAGTCATCTGATTGTTTTTAAACACTTCCATGCGGTAGTCTGCGATATTGACAATGACATAGTGATTACCTAGATCCTGAGATATCCAGCGGTACCTTTCCATATTGATTTTGATCTGATTGATCCTATCGTGTACTGAGATGTTCAATGACGCAACTGTAAGTTTGCCAAGGTTGCCATCCGCTTCTAGTCCATTTCTCGTTTGGTAGTCGGTGACTGCTTTTTCAATGGCTTCAGAATAAGTATATTGTTCTTTTGGAGCAGAAGTCAGGTCATTAGTAATCAATAACCGTTTGATGAGCAATGGAACTCTGATGCTGTCTGTTATGCCTCTTTTTATTGTTTCTCCTGCTGGTATGCTAGCCCATCCTCCTTTTTGCGCTATAGATTTGTATTGCTTTAAAGATTCCTTCAGTCCATTGTAGCCTATGTGTGCTGGCAAAAGTTTTTGCAGTGCATTGGCAATATTGTTTTCAGACAAAGCTTTTTCCAGAAATTCACGGGCGTTTCCTTCTCTTCTTACTGCTTTCCATTCACTGTCAACTGTTTCGGGGTTCACTTTGCCATTGAGAAAATGGCTGGCATATAAGAGAAATGCATCAGTCAAGAGCATGTCCAATTCAGCTCTTTCTTCAGCGTTTTTTGTTTTATTAAGAAAAAGCTTTATTGAATTATAGTGATAATCTTCTGCATCTAACCCTTCTTCATCAGCTTGGGTCAGAATTGAAACAAAAGCATTGGTGTCTTTGTCTGTCCACGCAGGCTTAAATAAGCGTTGCTGGTAAAACTCTGGTAATAATTTTACGCAATGAAGTTTTTCCTTCACAACAAATACTTCAAGGCTTGAAGCAAGAGCTTCGGACCTTTTTCTGATGTTTTCATCCAGACCAACTTGACCATGTGCCACAAGAGTAAAGATTAGTCCAAATAACAGCATTGTAATTTTAATGATCTTCAATTTTATTGTTTTAGACAGTAAAATGAAGTAAAGTCACATTTGCCACCATTTTTTTTTAAGTAGCTGATGTGATTTCTTTTGAAAGAAAAGTGTGTTTTGTGAGTTTCTTACTTAGGTTGATCCATATCGGGCTTAGGAGCAAAGTGAGAGAAATAACAGCGATGATTAACTGGTATCCATGATCAGTAATGATCTTGTTGAAGTAGGCAAGGTTACCAATGACAAAGCTAAATTCGCCAATTTGGGAAAGTAAAGCACCTGCATAGATGCTGTCATGCCAGCTCATCTTGAAACTGCGCATGATTAGGGTATTGATTAGGTTGTTGGCTAGTAGTATGATGACTACCAATGATAGGATAACGAAGAGGTTTTCCCAAAGGAAGTGAACGTTGATCAACATCCCTACAGAAATAAAAAACAATGCAACGAAAATGACCTTTAGTGAAAAAAGGCTATTGTGAAACCAGGAAGTCGATTTGGCAGTAGCCACAAGTATTCCAGCAACAAAAGCACCCAAAGCTGTGGACAATCCAAAAAAACCGGTAAGGGCTGAAAACCCAAAGCACAATCCGAAAGCAAAGAATACCTGAAGTTCATGGTCTTTTT